>SKOL01000327.1 GCA_007120055.1 Anaerobacillus sp. | reverse complement strand
TCACCGAGCTTCGCTGTTACGTAAATTTCGAGCCCAAACTTCGAATAAATACGACTTGTATTTTTGTCTTTTGCTGCTTTTTTCTCTTTAATATTGTTCCACTTACGTCCCATTATGGTCATCTCGCTTTCGAATCTAAATCTAAAGTTTCTTTACAATTGCCCCTCGACTTTTTGAGCAATCTTCACTAGTTAATATTATACATCAACTGCAGTATTTGTTAAGTGGGTTTAAGGAAAAAGAGAGACACATTGCCGTCCTCTCCACTTCGTAGATGTAACGATCACGCTTAACCGCGGACTACAAACGCAAAGCAAATCAAAGCGACCTTATCTTCCTTACCAGCCCAACAAGCCCTCTACTCCCTAAAAATAAAGCGATCCCTAATACTAACTGAACGATCTTTTCAATCATGCCAAACCGGAAGCCGTATTTTAGTCGGGGGTCAACTAAATGGTTAGCGACATCTTTTATTTGTATGTACTCCGGGATCATTGAGAAAAATTGCGGAAGTGAGTTTACAATCAGAAATAACCCTATTGCTGAAAAAGCAATAGACTGAATCTCGGTAGCACTGATTTGCCTATCTGATTGATCGCTTTCTTGATTAGGTAACAAAAGAAACGTACTTATTTTATCTGCGAAAATCCACAGTAAAACACTAAAAATTAGCAATACGAAAAATGGAGCAAGGTTAAACCATGCATTGACCGACGTTTCGTTATATTGAATTAATGAATCATAAAATAAAGGTAAAACGTAATAATTCGCCACCCTCGCTAAATGAAGCAACGACTGCAACAAAATATAAATGGCAAGCAACCTTAACCCTATAAAAGCTATTTTTCTAGCCATCCCCAAACCTCCAAAACTATAAATTATTTTAGTGCATTCTACTAATATTACGAGTGTAACTCTATTCTCCACATATCGTTCCTATATCCGTATCCTACTTAATAAGTATGTACATATTTTACCATTGATTTCTAAAAAAAATTAGACCAAAAAACAAATATTGAAATTTTAAAAAACTTCAATATTTCGTCACCAATCTCCTCTTTTTAATGGTAAAATTATCCTTGGTAAAAAAGGAGGGGGATTTTAGTGAAGCAGAATGATCATTTTGCACCTACTTCAACGAACGAACGAATTGTTACACTCGACATTATTAGAGCAATTGCACTTTTAGGTATTTTATCCGTCAATATGAAGTATTTTGCAACACCAGCAATTCAAGTAGAAATGGCCAACATCACATATGCCAACACATTACTAGATCAAATTAGTGAATGGTTCATATTTCTGTTTGCTGAAGTAAAATTCATTTCGATGTTTTCGATGTTATTTGGGATTGGCTTTCTTTTGTTTATGGAGCGTGGTGAAAGACGTGGAGTAAACGTGAAAAAATTGTTTAAGCGACGGCTATTAGTTCTTTTATGCTTCGGCTTAATTCATATTTTCTTCGTATGGCACGGTGACATTCTTACCTTTTATGCCCTTTTAGGATTTGTATTACTTTTAACGAAGGCAAAAAAGCCGAAGTTTTTATTAAAGGCATCTTTCATTACAATGGCGATCCCAATTACATTTTTTCTTTCGATCGCCTTGTTATTATCATCCGTAGAACAAAACACTTTTCCTGAGCAGCAAGTGACCTTTGAAAACGAAGTAAATAGAATTGTTCAGGTTTATAGTACAGGTAGTTACGGCGAAATATTTGTGCAAAGAATTAACGACATTGCGATGATGGTTGTCGGAAACTTCTTTCTTATTGGTGTTATTTTAACGATGTTCTTCTTCGGAATGTATCTATGGAAAATTGGAATATTTACGAATACAACTGAAAATATCGCTCGGGTTAAAAAAATTGCTATAACCTCTTTAATGATTGCAATACCAGGCCTTATTTTAGCAACTGTAGGTAAATTATTGATTGATGGTGGCGAGTCACCATGGTATTTTGTCCAATATGCGGGACTTTTTATGAGCGGTCCTACTTTAAGTATCTTTTATATTATGAGTCTACTACTTTTATTTGAAAATAAAGAACGCCTTGCTCGTGTCGCTCGCTTTTTACAACCTGTCGGAAAAATGGCGCTAACAAACTATTTAATGCAATCGATCATGGTTACGTTTATTTATTATAGCTACGGTTTCGGTTTGTTCGGACAAATCGGTCCGTTTTACGGCCTGTTAATTACGTTCGGAATATTCGCTATCCAAATTGTCTACAGCTATTTCTGGATGAAAAAATTCAACTACGGTCCTATGGAATGGCTCTGGAGAAGATTAACGTACGGAAAAGAAGCTGTGAACAAAAGTTTGTTTGAGAAAGCACAATAAGCGAGGGACAATTATCGAGAAAAGGAAAGACACCGTCTCGTCATTAAGGGAAACCGTCCTAGAGGAGGCTTTACCGTTAACTGGGAGAAGTAAACTAGAATTGAGTAATAATATATAAAAGTATGAAACGTTGGACATAAACTATACTAATTATAATACAATTATAATGAAGATAATTTCTATATCAGCATAAAGGGTTTTGGTTATTCCAAATCCTTTTCTTTTTTATTGGTTTAATAGTTTCGTTAGATTTATTGATACTAACAAATTTAGAGGTGATTACGTATGTACACTGCACGAGACACTGATTATCAAACTCCAGCTCACGAGAATCCAGCTGGATTTTTGGAAAGGTTTTTTGCGATACTATTAGACGGATTAATCGTTCATCTCCCCATTGTAATAATCAGTTTATTTATTTTCGGACAAAGGGAAATTTTCTCAGATATCGTTATGTTTTTATATGGCATCATTCTCCCGGTTGTATGGTATGGATATACCGTAGGAAAAAGAATCATAGGGATTCGAATTGTAAAAATTAACGGGGAACAAGTAGGGATTGGTACGATGTTACTGCGTGACCTTGTCTCAGGGTTTATTTATTTAATTACATTTGGGATCTTAGGTATTGTTAGTATATTTATGGTTGCGCTTAGAGAAGATAAACGTGCAATCCATGATTTCATTGCCGGAACCTGTGTTACATTTCATGAACCAGAATAAAATTTAATTTCAAAAAACAGTGTGGTCCTAACACTATAATGTTCAGCTCGTCGTTGATCATCATATTTTCACGGTTTAATGAATTCCATAATTCATTATTCCCGTCACTGAGATCAATATATAGTTGCACCAAAACACTTTGCAACTATATAGTGTTTGATGTGATTCTTTTTTGGTAATTATGAAATTCACTTGGTTGAAAACAAAATATTATTTCCCTTTCATCAAAAGGGAAATTTAAAGATGGAGCTGCCCCATAAATGTCAAACACTCATGAGACAGCTCCATCTATTATATTATTACATATATAAACTAGCTAAACTGCTTTAATTTTCTTTTTTCCCTAATCGAAGTGCCTGCTTTATGCCGCCTTTAAATGAAAACTTGCCGTACATAAGAACTCCACCCTTATATATTCGTGCTGCTAAAAGGTTAATAAGAATGACACTAATCACTAAAATGGCTAGAATCACAACAATTTCCCATGTCGCCACTGGGGTCATTCCCATACGCAAAAATAACAACTGTGGCGTAAAGAATGGGATATAAGACAATACGGTAATAAACGTTGCATCAGGTACGTTAAGACCGAACATCGAAATAAAAAATGCAATCATTGCCAGGAAAATTAATGGTTGAAGTGCTTGGTTTACTTCTTCAGCTCGACTAACTAGCGCGCCTAGCATCGCAGCAACGCCACCGTATAATAAATAACCTAAAACGACAAGTAGCACTGCATAACCTATTAAGGACAAGTCAATCACATCACGTAACATCGTGTCTAAGTAAGTTGCCCCACTAATGATATAACCAACATATGCCGCAACTAAAATTGCCCCAATATTAACGATTCCAGAAAGACCAATACCAGTTATTTTTCCAAACATTTGCGTCACAGGGTTGACACTTGAAACAATTAATTCCATTACCCTTGATGATTTTTCTGTCGCTACTTCAGTAGCAATCATCGAACCAAACATAATAATAATCATATAGATCGCAAAAACAATTCCATAAACCATCCAGTATGATTGCATATGACTTTCCTCTGTTTGTACAGTTCCATTTTCACTAAGTGGGAGTTCATGAAAATTTATTGGGCTATAAATCATTGCAAGTTCTTCTGCATTTAAACCAAGATCATTCGTCACAGCCGTTTCCTTCATTCGTTGTACTTCTGTTCTCACTTGCTGGGCTAACATAAAGTCAGTGCCAGCACCAAAAAATTCCACCTCCAAATTTAAAGCATCTCCAGATAATCCTAATACAAAGTCATATTCATCTGTTTCTGCCGCTTTTATCGCCATTTCTATATCACCCTCAGTAAAGCTGACATAGTCAAATTCCCCTTCATCTTGTGATGAGAGTAATTTTGCAATTTCCTCATTTTCTATCTCACTTACAACCGCAATCGTTGATTGAGTTTTTTCATCGTCTTTGTCGCTGCCAGTAAAAGTATCGGCGATGTTTTCGACATTCATTAATCCTATCGCGATAACAGACATTATGATCGTCGACCAAAGAAAAGCTTTCGATTTAAGCCTCTTTCCCGCTGTATGTGCAACCGTAATCCAAAAATTATTCATCTGCATCGCCCCCAACCTTATCGATGAATATATCATGGAGTGACGGTTCTTCGATTTCGAACTTACGAACAAAACCTTTTTCGGAAATCATTCGAAAAACCTCTTCACCGACCTTCTCATTTTCCACTTTTATGATCGCACCATCTTTTGTTTCTTCTAATGATAATACACCGGGAATCGATTGTAGGAAATCTAACTTATAATCTGCGCGAATACTAATACTTTTCATTCCATAGGAACGCTTAATTTCTTTTAAGCTTCCTTGTAATACCGGCCTACCTCGTTTTAACATAATTAAGTCCTCGCACAACGCCTCGACATTACTCATTTGATGACTTGAAAAAACTATCGTCGTTCCTGACATCTGAAGGTCGAGCACCGCTTTCTTTAACATGTCTGAATTAACTGGATCAAGTCCACTAAAAGGCTCATCTAAAATTAATAATTCTGGTTTATGTAAGACAGCAGCCATAAATTGAATCTTTTGTTGATTTCCTTTAGAAAGCTCTTCTACTTTTTTATTTTCATATTCCGGCACTTGAAAGCGTTCCAGCCAAATGCGCATTTCTTTCATCACTTCGGGCTTTCTCATTCCTTTAAGCCTCATTAAATACAATAACTGTTCTTTCACTGTCAGTTTAGGAAATAACCCTCTTTCCTCCGGTAAATAACCGACTAAATGAGTGCGTTTATAAGTAATACTCTCCCCGCCCCAAGTTACTGAACCTTCTGTCGGATCAAGTAACCCTAGGATCATCCGGAAAGTCGTCGTTTTCCCTGCTCCATTCGCACCAAGTAATCCGAACATTTCGCCCTTTCCCACTTTTAGAGAAATCCCGTCTACTGCAACGTGCTCGTCAAACTTCTTTTTAATCCCGTTTATTTCTAGTGACATCTTTTTTCTCCTTCTCTCTTTGGGTTGTAAGTCTTAAATATTAGTAAGCTATGTTTTCTCAATCACACCATTAGTTCAGCCCAAACTTCTTTCTTTTATAATTGATACGTTTGGAATTAAATATAATTTCAAAAACCATAATGATTTTACCGTAATTATGTTCTCTATAGGTCGTTTACAATAAAACATTTCCAAAATTTTCTTTACGATTGCTTATGGTAATTTTACAATAAGATTATTAGGGAGTGATTTAAACTTTACTAATCTAGATGTATTCATAATTTTCCTAAAGTGGTCTATCAATTAATGAATAAAAATTCAATTTGAAAGGAAACAAGTTTATGACAAAAAAATTATTATTTTCTTCCGCAACATTGGCACTCATTATTTTTAGCTTCGTAATTTATTATCCATTTACTTCTGAAGCCTCTTCGATAAACTTATCAACCGAAGAAAAGTTAGAACAACACATTGAAAATACGGCTAAGAAATTAGCGATTCCAGGTATGACAGTTGCTATATCACATAACGGAGAGCTGATTTTTAGCAAAGCTTACGGTAAAGATGTTCATCAAGACTCCCTCTTTTATATCGGCTCAACATCAAAAACTTTTACTGCACTTGCTGTCATGCAGCTAGTTGAGCAAGGAAAAGTTGATCTTGATACAAGTGTTTCAACGTATTTACACGATTTCACTGTATCTGATGAAATAACCGTTCGACACCTTTTACACCACACTAGTGGAATGACTGAATTTGAATACATTTCCAGCCTCCATGACGATGCACTGGTTTCAAAATTAATTGAAGATATGAATCAAATGTCGTTAACATATGAGCCCGGAGAACAATTTTCTTATTTTAACCCCAATTATAGTTTACTAGGTGCGGTTATTGAGAATGTCAGTGGACAAAGCTATGTGGATTACGTCGAAGACCATATCATTCAACCTCTAGGGCTAAATAACACATCACTAATAGGAGAAGTTGATGTAGCCGGCCATTTATCATTCTTTGGTTTTTCTATTAAACGTACGGAACCACACATCGAGTACGACCTTCCGGCTGGTTTTATAACGTCCACTGCGGAAGATGTCGTTCGTTTTCTCGAAGCAATCCGGATGAAAGATCCATCGTTAGGAGTTTCTCCTGAAGGAATAGACGAAATGAAATCTTCTGAATCCTTTTATGGAATGGGCTTAATGATAGGCGAAATCGCTGGTCGTCCGGCAGTTTTTCATGGTGGAGCACTACCAGGATATACATCTGATGCGGTGATCTTGACCGAAGACGGATACAGCATCGCCTATTTAATCAATAAAAATCATTTATTAAATGGATTTATTTTTAATCCTGATTTAACGAGTGGTATCGTCTCGATCTTAACTGAGCAAGAACCACCTACTAGGGTCAATTATTTCTGGGTATACCGTTTACTTATCGTCTTATTTGCGGCTACGATCATCTACAATATGATTAAAATTGTAAAAATGATATCCCGCCCTAACCAAAAGTCGCTTAAACAAAGATTAACTGCTGCCATCGTTAATTTGGTCATCCCTATAGCAATCATTATCGTTATCCCCATTTTAGCAGGAGTGCTTATGCAAAGGGGAATGACATGGGAGCTTGCATTTTTAGTGATGCCTGATATGATTACCTGGCTATTTATAGGGTTAGCCATCCATATCATACAATCCGTTATTCACTTTGTTTTTATTTTTAAGCATTATTTAAGTCTAAGAGCTAATTTTATTAAAGGAGATTGATCATGAATATTGAGATGGCTCAGTTCAATTTGAACCGAGCCATTTTCAAACTTTTTTACTTTTACTTGTTGGACTGATCACCAACGGTTTATCATCTCAAGTAAATCTCTAATTCTATTTAATTGCATGCTAAGAGGAATAATGATACCTAGTAAGCCTATGACCATACTCACGATAAAACCTATTGGCTTGTCGGTCGTTCTAAGCCTTGTCATTGAAACGTAGATCGAAGTAAAGATCGCAAAAAAGAGCAGCATATAAAGTCCAGAAAGTCTTTCAATGGCATAGATCAACTCAACACCCACCCACACTTCGTTTTCACTAAGAGAAAAATAAATCGTTTCTTCCTCTTGGGCAAACCAGTTTACAGAAACGAACGTTGCATCTTCTTCCGTAACATTTTCCACTAAATACCCATTTGGCAAAAAGTTAGCTGTTTCTACAAGTAAATAAGAAATGACAAAGGCTGCGATAAAAAAAGCGACTAATTTCAAAAAATTTACGACTTTACTTCTTATAGTTACATCCATTAACTTTGCACCACCAATTTAATGAATTTCATCATTCATTATTCTTGCCATAAGATCAATATATAGTTGCATCAAAACCATTCGTAAACTATATATTGCGTAACAAGGCTTGTTTTTGGTAATTATGAAATTCACTTAATTTTTTTCATCGTAATATTTCCACTCACCTTCTTCATTTTCTATGAGAGACTTAATCGTCTTTAGGTGATTCGTTTGATTGAGTATAAAATAATTATTGACGTAGTTTTCAGAGAGACTTATGGACAAACGGCTTGTAAGGTAATCCCCCCGGTCAGTTTGATTGGTGACAAGAATACTTACTCCATATTGATACTCTCTAATTGTACGACTAACATCCCTTTTTAGTTTTAAAGGTTCTAAATCTTTTAAAAATCTAGCAATGATTTCTTCATCTTCAATCGTCACACTCGCTACCCTTTCACGAAGCCCATCTGGATATTCGTGAATATTCAATGTAAGTTCTTTAATAACCGTTTCCTCGTTTAGTTGGTCGGAAACAAGTTTAGGAAATGTTGTATACTGCATATGGTTCACGAATAAAAAAATTACCGTAATTACTACCATTACAATCACCAACGATTTTCTCTTTACAATTAAAAATATGCTCCACAAAATCATTAAAATAAAGATTAAAATGCTAAAAAGCTCGTAGTCTATGTATCTCAAAAAGAATTCCAAATAAGACGGTATAGAAGAATCTTCTCCTGGGGGTGACTCGACCAATAATGTATCGAGATGAAATACACTTAAAATAGCAATTACTGAAAATGCCATTAAAATCAGTGAAGCAATATGTTTCTTTCCTTCGAGATACTTCCATTCCATGAATGCTTGAAAACTAAACATAGAAGTGAAAAAGAAAACTAAAAGCCACATCATAACGTCAGTATTATGAATGTCTAACACTACCCCTAGTAAAATAAAGATGGAAACAATGAACACACTACCAATCCGATCGATATTTCTCCCCTCTGTTTCTGTTACATCCTCGTATTTCCCTTTCACAAGACGTTTGCCTAAATAATAATTCGCATAAAAAATGATAAAAAACACAACTATAATTGCTAGATTCACCAAACCCCTCCTTCGTCTAAATGAGCACTCGATAATATTCTCTATTTTTTTGTAACTCAGATTTTTTCTCGTTTTGACCTCTTAATTTTAACATTATTTCCCTCTTTAATGGGACAAAAAATAAAAAGCATTACTATAGCCGTGAAGTAATGCTCTAATATGAAAACCTCAAAGATTCGCGGACATATAATCCGTTATTCTTCTT
>SKOL01000214.1 GCA_007120055.1 Anaerobacillus sp. | reverse complement strand
TGGGAAGGGACATTTGGCGAGTATTTAGAAATCTTAAAGACCAATCCAGAAGTGGCGCAAACAGCACATTCTCGTATTTATAATATGATTAAAGATGCAGGTGTTGAAGAAGTTGATGGTAAAAAGAAGTACAATTTCTTCAGTGAACAAATTTATGGCCTAGAAGAAGCAATGGAAAGGTTAGTAGAGGAGTATTTCCATTCAGCAGCCAAAAGGCTAGATGTAAGAAAACGTATATTGTTATTAATGGGGCCAGTTAGTGGTGGTAAGTCAACAATTGTCACAATGTTGAAACGAGGTCTGGAAAAATATTCAAGAACAAATGCTGGGGCAATTTATGCGATAAAAGGCTGTCCGATGCATGAAGATCCCTTACACTTAATTCCACATCATATGCGTGATGATTTTTATAAAGAATATGGAATTAAAATTGAGGGGAATTTGTCACCGTTAAATTTGATGCGGCTTGAAAAAGAGTATGATAATAAAGTAGAAGATGTAATCGTTCAACGAATTTTATTATCAGAAGACAAACGCGTCGGTATTGGTACGTTTAGTCCTTCAGATCCGAAGTCACAAGATATTGCTGATTTAACTGGTAGTATTGATTTCTCGACGATTGCCGAATACGGTTCAGAGTCAGATCCGCGCGCTTACCGTTTTGATGGCGAGCTAAATAAAGCGAATCGTGGTTTAATGGAATTCCAGGAAATGTTAAAGTGTGACGAGAAGTTTTTATGGCACTTATTATCGTTAACACAGGAAGGTAACTTTAAGGCTGGTCGCTTTGCGTTGATTTCTGCAGACGAAATGATTGTCGCGCACACGAATGAAGCTGAGTATAAATCGTTTATTTCTAATAAGAAAAATGAGGCACTTCATTCTAGGATTATTGTCATGCCAGTTCCTTATAATTTAAAAGTAACTGAAGAAGAGAAAATATATCAAAAGATGATTAGGGATAGTGATATTTCCGATGTTCATATCGCGCCACACGCCCTAAAGGTCGCAGCGATCTTTACGGTCCTTACGAGATTGAAAGAATCTAAGAAGCAAGGTGTGGACATTCTCAAGAAATTGAAGCTATATGATGGGGAAATTGTCGAAGGATTCAATACGCAAGACGTTGAAGAACTGAAAAAAGAGTATCAGGACGAAGGTATGACAGGAATCGACCCACGTTATGTCATAAATCGTATTTCCTCGGCAATAATTCGCAAAGAATTAACGTCGATTAATGCTTTAGATGTGTTGCGATCTATTAAAGAGGGCTTGGACCAACATGCATCTATTTCCAAAGAAGATCGCGAGCGCTATATTAACTTCATTTCTGTAGCAAGAAAAGAATACGACGAAATTGCGAAAAAAGAAGTGCAAAAGGCATTTGTTTATTCTTACGAAGAGTCTGCGAAAACTCTCATGGATAACTATTTAGATAATGTCGAAGCATATTGTAATAAAAATAAGTTACGTGACCCGCTAACGGGTGATGAGATGAACCCAGACGAAAAGCTTATGCGGTCGATTGAAGAACAAATTGGTATTTCTGAAAATGCTAAAAAAGCGTTCCGTGAAGAAATTTTAATCCGTATTTCCGCTTATGCTCGTAAAGGAAAACGGTTTGATTACAATTCACACGAACGCTTAAGAGAAGCTATTCAAAAGAAATTGTTTGCTGATCTTAAAGATGTCGTCAAAATTACAACGTCGACAAAAACGCCTGATGAAAACCAGCTTAAAAAGGTGAATGAAGTTATTGCAAGACTTATCGATCAATATGGATACAATTCCGTATCAGCTAACGAATTGCTCCGTTATGTTGGTAGCTTGCTAAATCGCTAATAAGAAGCGGCAGCTCCTCCTGCATGTGTGGAAGCTGCCGTTTTTATTTAAGGCCTTTTCTAATAGGTTGTTGCTAATAGCTTTTTGAGTCGTTGCCAAACCAATGCTTGGCTCTTCACGCCTTGCGTGAAGCTTTTGAGGATAAATGAGCTATTGCAATTGTTACAAACTTTGGAATGTTTCTATTTTAATTACAAATTGGACGAGGTTTATTATACTATTAAAAAAAGAAAGGATGGAGATTACGATGTTTGAAAAATTATTATTAGCAGCCGATGGGTCGAAACACTCGTTTAGAGCAGCTGAAAAAGCTTTAGCAATAGCAAAGTTAAATGAAAAAAGTGAAATACATATTGTATATGTAATTGACGGTTCAACATCTAAGGCTGATGTATTAAGTCATTATGATGCTCAATCGATTTCTGAGCAAAGGAAAGCAAAACTCCGTCCTATTGAAGATATGCTCGTGAAGGAAGAAGTTAAACATCAGTTTGACATTATTTATGGGGAGACTGGACCTTCTATTGTGAAATATGCAAATGAAAATGAATTTGATTTAGTAGTTATTGGAAGTCGCGGACTGAACTCACTTCAAGAAATGGTTTTAGGGAGTGTCAGTCATAAAGTAGCCAAAAGAGCCAATTGTCCAGTAATGATCGTCAAGTAGCAGCAGGAAACACTTATCGTAACGGATAGGTGTTTTTTTGTACATATTCGACTTCTCTATAATAGCACCAAACTTTTCCTTGTAATTAGGCTAATGAGTGAATTTCATAATTACCTAAATCGAGCCATATCAAAGTATATGTAGTTACGAACGACTTAGCGAAACTACATATAGGTTACTTAATGGCGATAATATTGAATTATGAAATTCATTATAATATTTGTTAAATAATTGTTTAAAAAATTCGAAAATCGGTAAAAATTAAGTATATGAATTGTTTGAATTTTCCAGTTGTATTGCTGTTGAGTTAAAATGTTCCTTATTTTATAAATGGCATAACGTAGGAGGTGTTTTAATTGGAGTTAGAACATATTGAAAAAAGTAGAAAATGGGCAAGAGTAAAAAAAGAGCTTCTTAGCTGGGGAAAAACGTTAGCTGTCGTTGTTTTGATAGTTGTAGCAGTTAGAGCATTTTTATTTACTAACTATATTGTATATGGTCAATCGATGATGCCTACAATAAATGACCGCGAGCGAGTTATTATAAATAAAATTGGTTATGGAATCGGTGAGCCAGACAGGTTTGATATGATTGTCTTTCACGCAACTGAAACAACAGAATATATAAAAAGGGTCATCGGTCTTCCAGGAGATACGATTGAAGTCAAAGAAGATCTACTCTATATTAATGGAGAAATAGTCGAAGAAACCTTTTTAAGTGATGTACTTGGAGAACCGCGAAGTTATCCTTATACAATTGATTTCACTTTGGAAAATTTAACAGGTGAAAAATACGTACCTGAAGGCCACTTATTTGTATTAGGTGATAATCGTCGTAATAGTATTGATAGTAGACAGATTGGTTTCGTTTCATACGATAAAATAGTTGGAAAAGCAGACTTAGCGTATTGGCCACCGAAAGCATTTCGAGTACTAAAATAAAGAGCGGACAGTAAATTGTTCGCTCTTTTTCCTCTAACTTGTCCTAAATTTTTAATTATTAGAGAACTTCTTTTTCCTCAAAATAAAATGCATGTCCAATTATTCAATTGAATATTTATCAGAATTTGTTGTCAACTCTATTTACTCTTTGCATAGGATAGAGTAATAAGTTAATTTTTCATAAACGGATTAGAAAAACACTTCAATTATATTCCGTCGAATTAATTATATGCATGTAACCTGAAAAAAGTGATGAAAAACAAAAAATTATTTTATGAAAAAAATTTCTTTTTGAAACGAACAATGAATTGTCCATCATCTTCAAATGACATTGAAAAACGATGATTACTACAACAAGGAGGGGATTATGGATGAAAGGCAATAACGAGAAGAATTATGTTGTCTCTCAAGAGAACTGGTCGCTTCATCGTAAAGGTTACCAAGACCAACAGAGGCACCAGGAAAAAGTCAAAGATGCTATTAAGTCAAACTTACCAGACCTCGTTAGTGAAGAAAATATTATTATGTCTAACGGCCGTGACGTCATAAAAATCCCAATTAGATCATTAGACGAGTATAAAATTAAATATAACTACGATAAAAATAAACATGTTGGTCAAGGGAACGGAAAAAGTAAAGTTGGCGATGTAGTGGCAAGAGATGGTAGTGCCCAACAACAAGGTCCAGGAAGAGGTCGAGGTGCTGGAGATAAAGCAGGCGAAGATTATTACGAAGCTGAAGTCTCCATTTTAGAATTAGAAAAGATGCTTTTTAAAGAATTAGAATTACCGAACCTGCAACAAAAAGAAGAAGATAATATTGTTGTTGAACACATTGAATTTAATGATATTCGTAAAAAAGGTTTAATGGGGAATATTGATAAAAAACGTACAATCCTAACATCATTGAAAAGGAATGCGATGGTTGGAAAGCCAACGATTGCTCCCATTTATAATGACGACTTAAGGTTTAAAACATGGAATGAAATCGTAAAACCAGAATCTAAAGCCGTTGTTTTAGCGATGATGGATACGTCAGGATCAATGGGGAAATGGGAGAAATACATGGCACGCAGCTTCTTTTTCTGGATGACCCGCTTCTTAAGGTCTAAATACGAAACCGTCGATATCGAATTCATAGCTCACCACACCGAAGCAAAAGTTGTATCCGAAGAAGACTTTTTCTCGAAAGGTGAAAGTGGAGGAACGATCTGTTCTAGCGCATACCGAAAAGCATTAGAGCTCATCGAAATGAAATACGAACCATCACGCTATAACATTTACCCGTTCCACTTTTCTGATGGCGACAACTTAACATCCGACAACGCCCGCTGCCTGAAGCTCGTCAACCAGCTCATGGAAATCTCCAGCATGTTCGGGTATGGTGAGGTGAACCAATACAACCGCCACAGTACACTTATGAACGCCTACAAAAACATTAAAGACGAACGCTTCCGTCACTACATCCTGAAAGAAAAAGGCGATGTGTATCGCGCATTGAAGAGCTTCTTTAGGAAAGAAGAGGAGACGTTGGTTTAAGAATTAGAATAACCGGGCGTTTTTGCCCGGTTATTCTTGTGGTATTAAGTATGAATAGATCATTCTTAAAATGGAAGAAAATTGTCTAGGAGTTGTCCTTCTTTTAAAATCTATTCTCCTCCGACTCCCCAATCGTAGCTTTGCTTATGAATTTCTATGAACATATGTGTTTCGGTTGATTGGATACCGTCGATTTTTCCAAATTCATTTTTTATGATGTCATATAAATTTTTATTGGTTGTTGTAATTACTTCCACAAACAAGTCATAGCGACCTGTAGAGGAGGCTACGAATCTGACTTCTGGAATTCCAGACAATTTATGAATAACCTCATCAAATTTATTAAGTTGTACTTTAACACCAAGCATGGCTACTGTTGGTAAGCCTGTCTTAAAGGGGTTAACAACTCCAACTACTTTTAACAATTGATGGTCTTTTAACCTTTGGACACGGTTTCTAACGGTACCAGATGTAGTTTCTAGTATATCAGCCAATTCCGTATAAGGAATTCTACCGTCTTTTTGAAGATACTGTATTAGTTTTATGTCTAATTCATCTAAGGAGATATCATCATTCTGGTTCCTACTCAAACAAAATCCTCCTTTATCAGGTAACTGCAAATAACTCATGTCTAAAATTCCGTTAGATTATGCACATTATACAAGTGAAAACAGGTACTATCAAACTTTTTAAATTATAAATTAATTTTAAAGCATAACTACTAGAATGTACAATTTAAATTTAATTATAAAATTTGATTGCACTTCTATGATTACTTTATAAAATAATTCTATTTATATGGGTATTATACAACTATTATTAAAGCTTTCGAATGAGCTGTGCAACCAATGCTGTCCGAACTGGCAATTCATCTATGATAATGTGCTCATTTTCCGCATGAGGTCCTTCTCCAGGGCAACCCAAACCATCTAAAGTTGGGATCCCGAGGCCCCCAGTAAAGTTACCGTCACTTGCACCACCAACTTGTGCTTCAGTAACATCTATCCCAAGTTCTTTAGCAGAATCCTTTACTTTTTCAAATAGTTGAACAACCGCTTCGGTTCTTTCTAATGGGGGACGGTTTAGTTCGCCTTCTATTTCTACTTGAACCCCAGGATTAATAGGCTGTAAGTTTTCCACTACCTTCACTATTCTTTTGGCCTCATCCATTGTTCTAACACGAATATCAATAGTTGCTTCTGCAAAATCGGGAACAACGTTCGTTCTCGTACCACCGTTAATGGTTCCCACATTAATTGTTGTACCTTTATCGTAGTCTGTTAGACCTTCTAGCTTCAACACCTGCTGAGCCAGTTCTTTGATAGCACTTCGGCCATCTTCGTGGTGGTTCCCAGCATGGGTACTCTTGCCCTTAACACGCAATTGGTAGATGCCAACACCCTTGCGTCCAGTTTTTAAGGCACCTGTTTTTGCAACTGGGGGCTCCATTACTAGGACAATATCACTCAACTTTGCTTCAGCTTCTATAAGCTCCCGTGAAGTTTGACTCCCAACTTCCTCATCAGATGTTAACAGAAAAACAATTTCCTTATCTTGTAATAGATTTTCGTCTTTTAAAGCTTTAACAGCCCAAACAGATTGGATAACGCCACTTTTCATGTCGAGTACACCTGGCCCGTAAAGTTTATTTTCCTTTACTTCAATAGGCAACTTCCCTTTTTCCCAAACGGTGTCGAAATGTCCAAGGATGAGGATGCGTTTTTTTCCTTTACCAATGGAAAAGGAAAGGTGATTTCCACGTTCGGCTTGTTCATGAACCGTAACTTGAACATCTAATCTTTCTTTAATTAACGATGTCAATATGTCCCCACACTCATCCACGAGTTTCTTTGTTAATGTAGGTGATTCAGCCTTCACAAGACCTATAACGTCACGCAAAATATCATTCTTCTTATCTATAAAGTACTGTTTTAACGTAGGGGCAGTTATCATTGCGTCAATCATCTCCTAATTAGTATTTACACTATCGATGTAGCTTTTTTCTTAGCCACCTTTCTCAACTGCTCGATATTGTCCCATGACATTACACGACGGTTGTTTTCTAAATCAATTATCATGTCTAACGTAGCTTGTGTTAAGGACATATCAATACCTAACTCTTTTCCTTGTTGGATAACAGGTTCCAAGTGAAAAGGTACCTCCGTTTTCCTTTTACGTACTGCTAAATCTCTCCAAATTCCGGTTTTTACCTTTTTATACGAGCGTAATCGTTTCACGAGACGGTCAAACTGTGCATGGATTGCATCCCAATCACGTTCCTCCGTATTGGAATAGACAATGCTAGGCTCCCAATCGTCAAAACCTAGGGTTAATACCCCCAATTTATCAGCAACGGTCAGGGCTTCACTACCTAATTCAACAAAAAGTTTCCTATTCTCTACAGGATCGATAATTTCTGCCATTTTTTCATCGACAAGAGCAGTAGCCGTTAGGATAGAGCCGTAGCTGAGCTTACTCCATAAATAGCCAAAAATATTGTCAGTCACCTTTGCTTCTCCCCAGGCTTTAAACCGTTCTTGTAAGGCCTTCAACCGTGGGGTAATACTTCCATTTAATTCACCGATGTATAAACTGCCGACGCCACCGTACTCAATGACTCCTGGCTCAAGATAGTCAGCAAAGAGGTTGACAAAACTTCCAATTGTACGATCTTTCCCAATGAGAGAAGATATTACATTTTCACATAATCCGTTTTGCATCGAAATAACAACGGAGTTTTCTGTTAATAGATCCATAAAACTTTTCACAGCTTCTTCCGTATGCTGTGCCTTTACGGCGAGTACAACTACATCTAATTCTTCTTTATTGTGAATTAATTCCTGAACGGTTTTAGCTTTTACTGGAACATTTAAATTTCCATTTTGAGTTTGAATCGTAATACCGTTATTTTTGATTGCTTCGATATGTTCTTCATTAATATCTACTAATGTAACGTCCTCGTTATTTTTAGCTAAATAGGCTCCTACAACTCCGCCGATAGCACCTGCTCCAATAAAAGTAAATTTCATCACTTTGTCCTCCTCGAAAACTTGTTTAATAACCTAGGTTATACACGCCAGGTAGGTCGAATTTCTTTCCTAGTTTTTCAGCAGCTTCCTTCGGCCAGTATGGGTGCCGCAGCAGCCCACGCCCGATAGCCACCATATCGGCTCTTCCTTCATCAATAACCTTTGCGGCAACTTCTGGGTCTTCTAATGCCCCGACGCTAATGACAGGGATAGAATATTGTCTTTTGATTTGCTCGGCGTATTTCACTTGGTAACCAGGAAACATTTCCGGACGGTTAGGGGAGTCTCCCCCAGTACTTACATCAAAACCGTCTACACCTGCTTCAATAAAGAGAGGAATATACTGGTTAATATGGTCGAAATCATAGCCTGTGTCTCGGTATTCCACTGCTGAAATTCGTAGAATTAGGGGCATATTGTCAGGCATATTCTTTTTTACTTCTTTTATCACTTCTAATGGGAAACGTTCAAATTGACCATATTCATCTTCTCTTTTATTACTAGCAGGAGAGAGGAATTGATGAAGTAAATAGCCGTGAGCGCCATGTAATTCAATCACATCTACACCTGCTTTTACAGCTAACCTGGTGCTCTCACCAAAATTCTGAACTATATTTTTAATTTCTTCCTTCGTTAATTCTCGAGGCACTGGGCTTTGTTCTGAAAAGGGAATCGCACTTGGTCCAACAATATCTCCATTTTCGATCGTAGATTTACGTCCAGCATGAGCAATTTGAATAGCTACCTTAGCGCCGTAAAGATGGCATTGCTCGATGATTTTTTTATATGCAAGAACTTGTTCATTGTCCCATAGACCTAAACAACCTTCAGTAATTCTTCCTTTTGGCTCCACATTCGTCATCTCAAAACAAATCAGACCTACGCCACCAATAGCCCGGCTTACGTAGTGCACGTGATGCCATTCATTTGGAGTTCCGTCTTTTTTGGAAACCTGGTACTGGCACATGGGCGATAGCATGATTCGGTTTTTTATTTCTATTCCTTTAAATGAATAGGGGGAAAATAAGTTTGTCATCTTCATTCATCCTTTTTATTTATTTAATTGAATTAAACAAGATTGTACCGCATGTAGTCCTTCATTAATCGAATGATAGATTTCATTTCTTTTTCGTAATAGATATGTTTTTATGAAAAAGTATTCTGGGTCCGTTTCGTTTAAATCTATTAAGGTATTAATCTTGATTAGTGAAGGTACAGGCGGCAACTGTAGAGCTACATCGTAATCAAACCGGCTGCCAGATACATAATTGATAGGGACGAGCTCTCTTGAGAGCTTCTTTAAGGTCTCATTAATTAGTTGAATTTGATGAGAGTTAAGTTCTGCCTTTTCTATCAGGTGATATAACCTGCCAACTTCATTTTCTAATCTTTCTAACAACTGCATGGTAGTAGAAAAATCAAAGTGTTGTTTGGCTTTTTCCTGCCACGATCTAATCCCATTTTCAATATCTTTTATTGCTGCGAGTTGATTGATCGGGAGGATGTCATCTGTTAACAATTTATAAATAGATAGGAAGTACACTTGGCAATCCCTAATTAAGTTATCTTTATCAAGCTTATCAACTTTATCTTCCGTTGTATGCCACCACCAACCGAACCCAGAGGATTTCCCGGTTCCAAACAGCTCACTGAAAGCATCGCTTGACTGATTTGTAGCCGGTGGCTGCTCCGATAAGCCCATAAACAAGGATGGTACTCCTGTTCCCCAAAAGGATTGGTCACCAGCTTTTCCATAACGTTTGCCTTCAAAAACTTGATCGGCAACCTCTAGCACTACTTCTTTAGCAATATCTTTCGTTTCCGCCATACAATTAGCTTGTGTTAGTACATTTGCCCCCTTACCTCCTACAGAATCAATATTGACGTGCATGACACAATATTTGTAAATATCCTCCCAGTGAAGGTCACAATAGAGGGTGGATCCAGCATATCTCCCGTGGGAGTGACCAGACCAAAAGGCTAATCTCAGATTCCGTTTTAAGTTGTGTTTCTTTTCAGATAATATTCTAGCTACCTCAAGCATAACGGCATTTGCACTCCCATTATCCATTGCACCATAATGCCACGAATCAATATGGCCACTAAATAAAACATAATCCTTATGTTCTGGTTCATTCTTTATATCTACCGTTAGTGTAGGTATTGGTCTGATCCTAGTATCCACTTCGGTCGTGACCACACCAGTTATTTCACTTTTGGTGGTGGTAAGGTGCTTTAATTCTTCACCTGTTTTTCGATTGACAGACACAACCGGCAATGTTGGTAATTGATCGACATTTTCTGAGGTAGGATTTCCCCAAACGGGTGACACGATCATTTCATAAGTGTGTTCACTATTGATGAATATCGCTGCCATAGCATTATGTTTCGTTAATTGGTGAACAATCCCCGGCGTAGCAAGCCCTTCAATAATAACGATATTACCTGAAATGACTTCTTTAACTAACTCTTTTTTGTTTACATAAATCAAATTCCCTCTAAGTCTATCTACGGAGGGACTCATAGAATGGGTAATGCATGGGAATTCTATTCCGTCAACGATTAAGTGGGCACTTAATGGAAGACTTATGTAAGCATCATGAAACGAGAGAACAGGTCTTAATCCAAATCTTTCTAAGGTTTTTTTTACGTAGTGGAAAGATGCCAATTCTTCCACAGTACCAGATAACCTTACATTTTTTGCAATATTTTCTGTGTATTCTATTAAGTTACTTCCCGATATACTGTTAACTAGCTGTTCTTTTTCTTTATCAGTTTGTCCAACCATAAAAAACACTCCTTATTAAAAATCGCAATAACTTATATATAAAATAATCGATTTTTTTAATATTGTCAAAAAAATCAGGCTATTTTATTTTAAATATATCAATTTTAAAGATGTTATTTTGTGTTTTTATTAAAAAATAGGCAATATTTTTGAGTTTTTTAAAATTAAACCTTTACAAAGGGGGATGTCGTCACTATAATAAGTTGTAAATTTAAAATAATTTAAATTGTCAGAAAAGGGGGTTGGTGACATGTTGTTTGGATGGACAATCGGTGCTTGGTTAGTAGTTGTAGTCATTCCAGCATTACTTACTATTTATCCAATTATGTCTTATTTGAAAGAGAAAAAAGAAGCAGAGAAGGATAGTGATTTTTATAAAGAGGTTAGTAATGAAAGGAGTAATGCAAATTGAATTATCCATTAATACTTCCTATAATTGTTTATTTTATTTTTATGATCGGAATTGGGATCTACTCCTTTCGCTTTACAAAAACAAAGGAAGGGTTCCATTTAGGAGGGAGAACGCTTAACAGTTGGGTAGCAGCGATTAGCTATGCTTTTTCGGGAATGAGTGCTTGGGTGTTGATTGGATATGTTGGTATGGTGTACGCCCTTGGGCCATCGGTATTTTATATTTTAATCGGTTTTAATCTTGGATTCTTATTTTCTTATATTGTCATTGCCAAACGAGTTCGAAATTATTCTCAACTAGTCGGGTCTATTACTTACACGGACTTCTTTGTTAAACGTCTTGGCGGAAATCCGCATATAATCCGTTTAGTTTCAGCTGTTTCTATCGTTATATTTATGTCAGCCTATACAGCAGCTCAGTTGGCTGCAGCAGGAAAAACGATAGAGACGGTATTCGGTATTACACCAACTACAGCGATAGTAATTTCAGGATTAGTAGTCACTGTGTACTGCTTATTTGGTGGATTACTGGGAGTATCTTTAACAGATTACTTCCAAGGTCTTGCTGTCGTAGTAGGAACTTTAATTTTAGGTATTTTCATGGTTAGTCTTGCTGGAGGGTGGACAAACGTTGTGGAGCAATCTGCGCAGATTAGTCCAATGCTTGTTTCCGCCAATCTTGGGGCAACAGGTTCTGCCTTAATTGGTGCTATTTTTGGTTTCTTAATTATGGGGTTAAATGTTATCGGACGACCTCACGATACGATTCGATTTTTTGCACTGAAAAGCTCAGCAGAAGTTCGTAAATCAGCAGCCATTTGTTTGTCAGCGTTAACGATTACGTATTGGGGAGCATTTCTAGTTGGATACTCCGGCCGAATATTATTTCCGACAGTTACAGATGCGGAGCTAGTGTATCCGCTGGCATTAACCGAATTAGTGAATCCATGGTTTGGCGGAATTATGTTAGCTGTATTCTTAGGTTTATTAATGTCGACAGCGGACTCTCAGCTGTTATCAGCATCTTCTACATTAACAGAAGATGTTTATGGAAAATATTTTAACAAAAAAGCTTCGGAGAAAACCATGATTTTAGTTACTCGTTTAGTGATTGTAGCTATTGGTATATTATCTACTTATATTGCTGTTTCGACACCGGAATCTGTTTTTTGGTTAACGGTTTATGCATCGGCAGGTCTCGCAGCAACATTTGCTCCAGTACTGATTCTTTCGTTGTATTGGAAGAACCTTACAAATCAAGGTGGAGCTGCAGGAATGATTGCTGGGTTTGTTACCGTTGTAGTTTGGTACCAGCTTGGACTAAGTTCGATTGTGATGGAAGGTTTACCTGCATTCATTGCGTCGTTTGTCGTAGCAATTGTAGTAAGTAAATTAACAAAAAGGCAGGATGTGGATAAAATCGAAGCACAGTTAGCAGATGTTGCTAGAGTGTGGAAATAGAAACTTTCTAAGAAAACGAACCGTGATAGAACTTGTCACTTCCTTTGTTTTGGAATTGGGTGTTTAGTAACCTCAATTATCTCCAAGGTTTAGGAGGTGGCAAGCTTTTTATAAAGTTGCAAAAGTACCTTCAACAAAGCAAACTTGAATAATATTTTTTTGCGGGTTCATTTATACTTAAAAAGAAGTTGTATAAATCCTCAACCCCTTGGTAATACTGTTAATTTACGTGGGTATATGATGGACAATTATACCAATACAACCGCCACAGTACACTAATGAACGCCTACAAAAACATCAAAGATGAACGCTTCCGCCACTACATCCTGAAAGAAAAAGGCGATGTGTATCGAGCGTTGAAGAGTTTCTTTAGGAAAGAAGAGGGGACTTTGGTTTAATAAAAATCCTTACTACTAGTGAAGAAATGCTGGTAGTAAGGTTTTGTTAATTTATTAGGAAAAAAGTTACAAAGGGTATTAATCTACTAAAATATAATGTTTTTCTTAGAAAAAAAGGAAAATATTATATTTTAGAAGAATTATTAACCTTAAGTATGTTTTCTTCTTATTTCAGGAACGACCGTAAGCAAATTAAAGAGATTAATACTTATTGATGAATTTTATAAGAGCGAAAGAGATACAAAGATTACATAGGTGAATTCTGAGACTAAAAAAGATATATATATGATAAAATAAAGTTAACAAAAGCGAGGTGTTCCAAATGTCAATTCGAGAAGATATCCTAAATCGACGTGAAGAAATTATTCGTATTGCTAATGAAAATGGGATTAAGAGTGTTCGGTTATTCGGATCGGTGGCACGAAATCAAGAAAATGAAAATAGTGATGTTGACTTTCTTGTTGAATTTGAAAATGATCGTTCGCTTTTTGATTTAGTTCGTTTTAAGCAGTTACTAGAGGAACGATTAGGAAAAGAGGTTGACGTATTAACTGAAAATGCCATCCATGAAGAAATTCGCCAACAGATTTTAAGTGAGGCAAAAGAAATATGAAATCTGATCGAATTTATATAAACCATATTCTCGAATGTATCGATAATATTAATTCCTATGTGCAAGATGAGAAAGAATTTTTATCTTCAAGGTTAATTCAAGACGCAGTAATTAGAAATCTTGAAATTGTAGGTGAGGCAACGAAAAAGATTTCAAAGGAGTTAAGAGAACGAGAAAAGTTAGTTCCTTGGAGTGAAATGGCTGGATTACGTGACGTTTTAATTCACAACTACTTTGGCGTTGATTTATCGATTGTTTGGAAAGTAGTAGAAATTGAACTACCAAGAATAAAACCACAACTTCAAAGGATTAAAGCAATGTTATAGAGGGTATATGGTGGCTAACTATACCAATACAACCGCCACAGTACACTAATGAACGCGTACAAAAACATTAAAGACGAACGCTTCCGTCACTACATCCTGAAAGAAAAAGGCGATGTTTATCGAGCCTTGAAGAGTTTCTTTAGAAAAGAAGAGGAGACGTTGGTTTAATAAAAGAAAAAATCCTTACTACCAGTTGAATGCTGGGGTAAGGATTTGCTTTTATAAAGAACCTTTTTCTTATCCTTCTTCATTATTAAAATTAGCTATAAGTAATCAGTAAATGGTATAATAAAAATTAGAAATTTAAAGGAGGCTAGTGTCATGGCAATGGAGGAATCGAAAGCAAAGGTCGGAATTAATCCGGAGTTTTTACCGTTTTTAAAGGAAAAAAATGAGGATTTAATCAATAGTGATGTCAATTTATCTCTTGCTATGTATCTATTCACCGCGAAAAGAATTACATTGGCGAGAGCTGCTGAACTAGCAGGTAAAAGCTTATCAGATTTTATTCAGGTTTTAATTGACCATAACATCCATTGGGCTGAGTATACTGACGATCATAAAAAGCAAGATGATGAAACAATCCAATTTATTTTAAAAGAAGATGAAAAAAATGATTAAAGCTATAAGCAATACAAGTCCTATTATCGGATTGTCCATGATTGATCACCTCCATTTATTGTGGGAACTATTCGACATTTATATCCCACAAGAGGTTTACAATGAAGTTGTTCTCCAGAGTAGTGAGGATGCTATTGGAAAAATTGAATTAAGAAATGCTGTAGCAGAAGGTAATATAAATTTACACGAAGTTCAAGATCAAGAATTTGTAAAAAAAGCATACGGTCGATTACATAAAGGTGAGCTAGAAGTAATTGTAGGTGCTAAAGAAATTGGCGCCAATATTGTTATTATAGATGAGAGGTCTGCTAGAAATTTTGCAGAAGCATTACTGTTAAAACCTCTAGGTATTTTGGGTATATTACGATTGGCTAAAGCCAAAGGAAAGATTGAGGAAATAAAGCCTTTAATAGATTTACTAGTTTTAAATAAGTTTCGAATCTCTAGTAAAATGATTAATCAGTTATTAAGAGAAGTTGGAGAACAATAAATCACCGAATACCCCGTATTTAAACACTTCTATTTAGAGGTGTTTTTTGTTTCAGATTAACTATAGGTTGTCTCTTCGAGATTGATAAGGTGTTATCTTTAAAGAATTTTGCAAACTTATTCGGTACTACAACGCAAATTGATCATTTTATTATTTTTTTGCATCAAGCTATTCATTTTGGATTAGAAGATTACGTATTGTTCGCAAATGTACTAGGGGTTGCGTTTTTAGTAGTTAAGCTGATATAAGCACCACAAGTAACACTGGAAAAATCTTGTTTCGTAGGAGGTTGTGAATATTGCATTCAACACCTCCTGCTTTATTTAGCATGTCCTGTAAAATTACTTTTGATTTACCTTCAAATTCCAATTGGAATTGGCGTTCTTTTATCGAATGAACCTTTTAGGGGTTACTTTATCGAATCCAAGTACGATTTCTGAAAAAGTGATTTTGATAGCTGAGGATTTAACTCCTTCTGATACGGCACAATTAAATCGTAAGTTTGTTAAAGGATTTATTACAGACATTGGTGGACGAACGTCGCATTCAGCGATTATGGCTCGTTCTATGGAGATACCGGCGATTGTAGGAACAAAAATTGCAACTACTGAGATTAATCAAGACGACTTAATTATTGTCGACGGTATTAATGGAAAGGTGTTTGTAAATCCCGCTGAGGATGTGGTGAAACTTTACCTAGATAAAAAACAAGCCTATGAACAACAAAAATCCGAATGGGCGAAACTAAAAGAAAAGGATACCGTAACTTCTGATGGTCTTCATGTTGAACTAGCAGCAAATATCGGTACCCCTGAAGATGTAAAAGGTGTCATTGAGAATGGTGGAGAAGGTATTGGTCTATATCGTACCGAGTTCCTTTATATGGGACGTGACCAGCTTCCTACAGAAGAAGAGCAATATGAAGCGTATAAAAGTGTGTTAGAGGGTATGGAAGGAAAACCTGTCGTTGTTCGAACTCTTGACATCGGAGGAGACAAAGAGCTCCTATACCTAGACCTTCCGAATGAAATGAATCCTTTCTTAGGTTTTCGTGCTATTCGCCTCTGTTTAGAAATGAAGGATATGTTCCGTACACAACTTCGTGCTTTATTACGAGCGAGTAACTACGGTAATTTAAAAATCATGTTTCCGATGATTGCAACCTTAGATGAGTTCCGACAAGCAAAAACAGTGTTAGAAGAAGAAAAGGATAAGTTAAGCAATGAAGGAATTGCCGTCGCAAAAGATATTGAGATTGGGATCATGGTTGAAATCCCATCAACAGCTGTCATGGCGGATCTATTTGCGAAAGAAGTTGATTTCTTCAGTATTGGTACAAATGATTTAATTCAGTATACAATGGCAGCAGATCGGATGAATGAACAAGTGTCATATTTGTACCAGCCGTATAACCCAGCTATTCTTCGTTTAATTAAAAGTGTCATTGATGCGGCTCATAAAGAAGGAAAGTGGGTTGGCATGTGCGGAGAGATGGCGGGAGATGAAGTGGCGATTCCAATCTTATTAGGACTAGGTTTAGATGAATTTAGTATGAGCGCAACTTCAATATTACCTGCTAGAAGTCAAATCTTAAAATTGTCAAACTCTGAAATTAGTGAACTTACCGATCAAATTTTAAATATGCAAACATGCCAGGAAGTCGAGAATTTTGTTAAGGAGACGTTGGTTTAATTAAAAGGAAAACTCCTTACTGCCTGGTGCGGTAAGGAGTTTTGTTATTATAGTATAGATATTTATTTAAAAGCACACAATTTTAAATTCTCCTCCCTTCTTTTTCCCACTCTAACAAAACTTCTTCCACTTACAGAATACTTCGCCAAAACTTTACGAACCATCTCATCTTCTTTCTCCATTCGTATAAAAGCGTCAATATCACTCGTAACGTGAAGATCACTCATTAACAGTAAAGCAGAGCCACCGAAAATGGTTAGGGAGACTTTTCCCTTTATTGCGGTTTCACCTAGTTCATAATCAATTTTAAATAATGTTTCAATGATGTCTTGCTTACTTCGAAAGAATTTTTTCATAGATGAAGAGCTTTTTCAAATTAGAAGGCTTACCCAACATTTAATAAATGTTATAATAAATTAAATTTACAGTAGAATTCTAAAGATGAAGGGTGAGTGCATGTGAAAGTTGAACTAATGGATGTTTTTCGCATGGAATATGACTTTAGTTGGGATACAGAAACATGGTTTGTACCGTTAGAAACTGCTCTTGACGGTTTAAAATCCTCAGATGCAAGCTGGCAACCTCCTGGAGGGGGAAATACAATTTGGCAAACGGTAAATCATCTAAATTACTACAATGATTTACTTGTTAGCCGAATAAATGGTACTCCTCCTGGAAAAAAGGAACCGAATAACAAGGCTACGTTTGGGGATACCGGGAATCCTGAGGAATCTGAAAAATGGAATGCAGTCGTGGAGGAAACATACCTGATTTCTGAAAAATTACGTAAATTACTGGCAGAAGTTAATGACAGTCAACTTGAAAAGGAGTATGTTGGAGGTCTGGCTCGCCATATCTTGCACAACGTATACCACATTGGGCAAATCGTATTAATTCGTAAGCAACAAGGTTCTTGGCCATTGGAGCGAGAATAGATTGTTTGGGGAGCTACGTAAACATGATTTAGTCCTATTTTCATCAGGATAAGGAGAAGCATTATGTCTAAAAATTTAAATGATTTTGTAAACGAAACAGTAAGAAAACTTGATAATTATGATGAAGAAAATTTAGAAACACTTAAAGAATTAGTAAGAAAAGCAATTGATTTTTATAATTTAAAATCGCGTGAAGAAATTGAAACGACAGATTTAGGAACCCTGAAAGTATTACATTTACATTCGATAATAGAAGAAAACCTTTTATCGAAAGTTATAGAACTTGCGATAAAAGGTGATTTCTACTTAAGTGTTGAAGCGGTATATGAAGGGCATATTATAAGATATTATTAAATATCGGCCTGTCCAAAACACCAGAAAAATGGCTTCTTGTTGTTTTGTTGGACTATTTCGTTAAAAGCTTTTCGAAATATTTATTACCGTTTTCTCCTTTTTCCTCAAATCCCATTTTTCTCAAATAATCTATATGTTCATCAAATGTTGAAAAACTAACTAACCTGTTAAACCCTTTATCTAAAAAGTGATTTTTACTATCTTCGTAAATATAGCTTCCAATTTTGAAATCTCTATATTCTGGAATAACAAAATCAAGTTCGACTTTTAAAGTGTTTTCATCGTACTTTGATCCTAAGAAGACACCTGCTGGAACCATATTTCGTAAAATATAAAAGCTAATTTCATATGTATTTGCTTTTAACTTAGAAGGGTCTGCAAACTTTGTGATTCCTTCTTTATAGAAATTTAAGAAATGCTTAAAATACTCAGAATCCCTTTCGATTGAAAGCATTTTAAAATATTCTTTCTTAGCACTAGCACTATATATTTTCACAAGATAGTATATGTTAATGAAGGCGATCCCTAAGTTCATAAGCCCAACTGGTAAAGCACCTATTAAAAATCCATATAGTGAAAATAAGCTAGACCCTAATAAATTGATCCACCTTAGCTTAATTATTGAACTCATTAATAAAGAAATTAGGACAATAAGAGAAGCTAAATACCCTAACCATTCTAACCAATCAATTACCATTCTTCTTAAAACTCCTTTCAAAAAAACAAAAAATTATAACACAGTGTAACAAGTGTTATTCATTATAGTTTGTCGCAACCTTTAGATGATCATACATCTCTAATGACACTGTTTTATATTCACAAATTTTACATACCATTGTCACTACACTTTCAAACGAGATACGAAAATTTCTGTACCCAACCTTTATAATAAATGTAGGATAATATTTCCAATCCTGTTTTGGAATTTTCCTCAAAATATAAAAGGGAGGGGTATAAATGCATTACGAAAACATCTTTAAAGAAGGCAAAATAGGCAATCTAACATTAAAAAACAGAATTGTCATGCCGGCGATGGGAACAAACCTTGCTGGCCATGATGGGGAAGTGACAGACCATCTTATTGCCTATTATGAAGAAAGGGCAAAAGGTGGCACAGGATTAATAATTATTGAAGTTACGAGTGTTGAATATGAATACGGAAGAGCGGGTGCGAGGAATGTAAGGTTAGACGAAGATTGCTTTACTCCTGGGATACATCGCTTAGCCAATGCAGTACAAAAGTATGGTGCAAAGGCTTTTGTCCAACTTCATCATGCCGGCAGACAAACATACTCCTCATTAATCGATGGAAAACAAATTGTTGCTCCTAGTGGTGTTTCCTGTGCTGCAGTAGGGGAAGTTCCTCGGGAATTAACGACAGAAGAAGTTAAAGACTTGGTAACTAAATTTATTCAGGCGGCTGTAAGGTGTAAGCAGGCTGGCATTGATGGTGTTGAAATTCACGGTGCTCATGGCTATTTAGTAAATCAGTTTTTAAGCCCCGAGGCAAATTTACGTACAGATGAGTATGGGGGAAGCTTCGAGAATCGTATGAGATTTCTTGAGGAAATCATTATTGGAATTAAGGAAAACTGTGGTGAGGATTACCCTGTTATCGTTCGACTTAGTGTCGATGAATTTATCGAAGGAGGCATCGATTTACAGTTAGGTAAGGAGATTTGCCGATCCTTAGACAAACTTGGAGTAGATGGACTGAATGTTAGCTGTGGAACGTATGACTCCATGGATAAAATAGTAGAATCTCCGTTATATGAACAAGGTTGGAGAGTTTACCTTGCTGAGGAAATAAAAAAGGAAGTTACTATTCCAGTGATCACGGTTGGGTCCATCCGCGAACCAGATTTTGTAGAAAATGTTTTATCTGAAGGAAAAGCTGACTTTGTGGCGATCGGCAGGGGATTAATCGCTGAACCTGAGTGGGTAATCAAAGCAAGGCAAGGGCGTGAAAAGGAAACTAGAAAATGTATTAACTGTCTTCATTGTATACATTCGATTTTTGCTAACAAACACGTTCGATGCTGCGTCAATGCTAGAGCAGGTAGAGAACTAGAGTTTAAGGAGCAAAGGCGATTAACTTCTGATGAAAAGCGACATGTTGTTATTGTTGGTGGTGGCCCAGGTGGCATGGAAGCGGCAAGAACGCTAAAACTAAAAGGGTATGATGTGACAATCTTCGAAAAAGAGAATAAACTTGGTGGTCAATTGCACCTTGTAACAGACCCAACCTATAGAAAGAAAATGACTTGGCACATTAATTATCTCATTAATGAAATGAAACGTTTAAATGTTGATGTCAGAATCAATACAGAGGCAACGGCTAAAGTGATCATTGCCATGAATCCTTATGCTGTATTACTGGCAACAGGCGGACGGCCAAGGCTCCCACAGGTCGAGGGAATTGATTTAGATCATATCTACACGTATGAAGATATAAAATTACAAGGTAAAGAATTTAAAAATAATAAAATTACAGTTGTTGGAAGTGGTATGACCTGTCATGGTACGACTCGTCGCCTTGCAGAAGCTGGAAACGACGTTACATTAGTTGAAATCCTTACAAAATCAAGCAAGAGGATTGGACCTGATACGAGATTAAGATTACTTAACAAGCTTAGACAAGTAAATGTGGACATCGTTCAGGATCACAAATTGACCGAAGTACTTTCGGACCGAGTGATCTTGGAAGACATAGTTTCTAGGAAACGATCAGAAATTGAATCGGAGTATATTATTATTGCTATGGGTGTAACAGCTTATAACCCGTTAGAGGAACCGTTAAGGGACGAGATGGAAAATATGTTTGTATTAGGAGATGCAGCAGGCTATGCTTCCCTTGGTGAAGCGACTCGAGACGGTTTTGAAAAAGCATATACGCTTGAATCTATAGTTACACATACCACAGTTTAATAGGGACAAGGGGAGGTACCTTGTCCCTATTTAAGAAAAAAATCCTTACTGCTAGCCACTAACAGTAAGGATTTTTTGAGCGGTGGATAAAAATACTGTAAACATATCCTCATTTAAAGTTGTTTTCAAATGCTAGAAAAAAACTTTATATATTTGCTTTAGTTCTGGAATTTGATTTCTTCGTTTGCCAAATAGTAAATACAATCGATAAAACAGTAAGAATTAAGAATGTTAATGAAATGGGTCTTGTAATGAATAATGTCCAATCTGGATCAGCCATAAAGGCTCTTCGTAAATTAACCTCTGCAATAGGACCAAGGATAACGCCGATAATCGCTGGCGCTAAAGAGAAGTCATATTTAGTGAAAAGATAGCCGATGATTCCCATAATTAGGAGAATATATAAATCGGTTAATCGATTGTTCAGTACGAAGGTACCGACTACGCATAAGAATAAAATAACTGGTACTAAAATATGTGTTGGGATTTGTGTTACTTTCATAAAATAACGAATTCCAATAAATTGGGTGATTAACATCCAAAAAGATGCGACGAAAAAGGCGAAAAAGATGCCACCTACGACATTAGGTTCATTAACAATTAATAAAGGTCCTGGTGTAATCCCATGTACCATTAGAGCAGATAGTAAAACAGCTGTTACGGCAGATCCAGGAATCCCTAATGCTACAGTTGGAATTAAATCTCCACCAACAGTAGAGTTATTTCCTGCTTCAGAAGCAATTACGCCTTCTTCGCAGCCAGTTCCAAATTTTTCAGGATTTTTAGACCACTTTTTTGCTTGGTCATAAGCAACAATATTAGCGATGCTTCCACCAGCACCAGGAATTGCTCCAATAATAGAACCAATAGTAGAGGAACCGATAAGGTTACCCGGTTTAGATAAAACAATTTTCAATGTTTTTAGCGGTTGAAGGACAAAACTCATATTTTGTAGCTTATCTTTTTGACGTTCAGCATGATCTTTCTGCATTTCTTTACGCTCCAATGAAACTAGGAGACGTGAAATTGCAAACATTCCAATTAAGACGACAAGAAAAGGAATGCCCGCCCTTAAAGCTCTTAAATCAAAAGAAAAACGAGATATACCAGCAATAGGGTCAGCACCAACTGTTGCAATTAGAAGTCCAAATAGACCAGCAATCAAGCCTTTCGTAATAGATTTTCCTGTGACGCTAGCAATAATTGTTAAAGACACCACAATTAATGAAAACATTTCCCAAGGACCAAATAGTAGAGCGAACTTTGCGACTTGAGGAGCAATCGAAACTAATATAAATAAACTTATAATAGAGCTCAAAAATGATGCCCAAATTCCTATAGATAATGCTTTTCCCGGCTTGCCTTTTTTGGTCATCGGATAAGCGTCAAAAGTTGTAGCGATAGAGGAAGGAGTACCTGGTATCCCTAATAATGCAGCGCTAATTAAGCCTCCAGACATGCCACCTACAAATACGCCGATCATTGCTGCCACACCAGCTACAGGATCCATCCCAAAGGTGAGTGGTAAAGTAAGTACAATGGCCATGGCTACCGTAAACCCAGGTATTAGTCCTGCCAAAATACCTACAATGACACCTATTAAAATAATTATTAGTATTCTAATCTGAAATATTTCAGAAATACCTAAAAGTAATAAATCAAACAACGTTATAACCTCCTTTCTCTATGACTAGAAGAACAAACCTGTCGGGAATCTAACATGTAAAACATTTTGAAAGAATAAATAAGTGCTAAAGGTAATCACCACAGCTACACCGGATATGATGAGTACATTTTTTTTCTTTTTAGGTCCAATAATAAAACCAGTAGAGATGATAAATAATATAGTTGTTACAATAAAGCCAATAAATTGCATTAAGAATATATATAGAAAAAGACTAATTAAAGCGAAAAATACGAGCTTGTACTCTTTAAATACCTCTTTAAAGTATTTTTTATAATTTAATTTAGTCGTTTTTGTTCTTTGCCTGAATAGTTCAATAGCTTTTGAAACTATTAAAATGAGACAGAGTATACTTAGTATTACGGCAATAAACTTCGGAAAGGAACCTGCATTAAGTACAGTTTCATTAAAACTCGGTAAATCTCCGGCTTGTAAGAAAATAATGATGCAAAAGATGATAAGAAAAATTCCAATTAATAATTCTCCCATCGTTTGTTATCCTCCCTTCATAATATGATGGACTTTTAGACTACAGAGCTAGCGCAGGGGAACGACTTAGTTTTCCTTGCACTTTGGTACCCTTTAAGGAAATTATGTGTTGTTTGATGAATAAAAAGGGGGCTCTATTTCGCCCCCCTCATAATTAAGGCACGTATTAATACTAGCAACGGAATGTTATTATTCAGAAATTTCTTCAATAATTTCTTTGATAATGGCATCCTGTCTTTCTAAATGCTCTCGGTATTCTTTAGGTCCCATGAAGGCCACATCTGAGCCAACATTTCTTATTGCTTCAACATAAGCGGGATCGTTAGCTGCTTTTTCAAATGCTTTAGCTAAAACTTCAATGATTTCTTGAGGTGTATCTTTTGGTGCTACATACCCTCTGTTAATACCGAAAAGGAGATCATACCCATTTTCAACAAATGTAGGTACGTCTGGTGCTGCTGCTACTCTTTCATCAGTACCAATGGCAATAAAATTCATATATCCAGCTTTTACAAAATCTTGCGCAGAAGCATAGTCGACAATAACAGCATCAACGTGTCCACCTGCAAGTGCTTGAATGGCTTCAGTCAAACCTTCATAGCCTACGAGATTATGGTTAATCTCTAATTCTCTTACCATCTGTTCAATCCATACTCGAGGAATACCTGCAACAGTACCACCAAATCTAACTTCGCCATTTCTACCATATTCAACGAACTCTTCTAGCGTTGTAATATCAAGGTGACTTGAAACAGCTAAAATTTGGTCTGTAGCTGACATGGATGCGATCGGCTCGAAGCTATCAAAGTTGATAGGAGTGATATCAGAGTGATGAGCTACAATAAGGCCTTCATGAATTTGACCAAGGTGGTATCCGTTTGAAGCTTCTTCTTCCAATTCCATTAATCCAACGGTTCCACCTACACCAGGTAAATTAACCGGAACGATACCTGAATCAAGGCTATTTTGAACATGTTCGATAACGATTCTACCCTCAATATCACTACCGCCACCTGGTCCCCATGGAATAACCATTTGAATTTCTCTACTTGGGTAATTTTCAACGGTAGTTTCTTTTCCACCGCAAGCTGCTAAAGAAACTGTTAATAAGGTCAAACCTACCAACGACGCTAATTTTTTTATTTTCTTTTTCATTTTTCTTCTCTCCTTTTGGTTTCGTTTTTTTATAAAGAATTACCATAAGGTAATAGTCCATCTTGCTTTTAACACTTAAGCGCGGTTATTCATTAAAGTGCCTTTTTAATATTAAAATACCTGCAATGTTTACAGATATTTCTGAATATTGAGTATAGCAATGTATCAATACGAAGTAAGTAAAGATACATTGAAAACTGATCGATAATGAAATAAATTATTAGAAAATATTTAATTATCTTAATTATTTATTTGATTTTTATTAGTATAAACGAAACTTTTATTACAGTCAATTGTTAATTCGACAAAATTTGCGATCTAATCAAAATATTTTTGTGTATTTAGATTACGTTTTGTATTAATTTAAGAAGTTTTTACTGCAAAATGTATTTAACAGTAAATGATCAAGTTATAAAAAATGTTTAAAATTTTTATTTTTTAATATAATATTTCGCAAGTGTTCATAAATGAAAAGGGCGAAACTTTTTTAAGAATTTTATCCAAGAAAAACCGCACCATAAAGTAGTGCCCCGACAATAACTAAGGATGGGTGGACTTTTAGTTTCTCTAACAATAGTAAACTAATGATCCCAATCATTACTGTTTGAAACATCCCTGCGCTAGACCAAGATGTAGAAAAGAATTGAAATGCTAGCACGCCTAATAAAATGGCGATTGTTGGTTTAATAAGAGCTGTCATACGCTTTACTCTTGGAGAATCTTTGAATTTGAACAGAAGACCGAGTAAAAATAGCATTGCAATTAATGATGGAGCGACTGTAGCGAAAAGAGCAACAAATGATCCTAGCGCACCACCAACTTCATAACCGATGTACCCAGCCATTTTCGTGGCAATTGGACCAGGCAATGCATTTGCGATCGCTAATAGTTCACCGAATTCTTCTACAGTGACCCATTGATATCGTTCAACTACTTCTGCTTGAATGAGAGGTATTGATGCAGGTCCTCCACCATAACCAACAATTCCAGGTATAAAAAAAGCGATAAAAATTTCAATATAAATCATAGCGATTTCCTCCTAACCTGTTTTACTTTGTTTCTTTTTCGTCGTTTTATCTGCTGAAGAATCATTTGCAACCAAGCCGTAAACTAGTAAAATTCCAATGACGATAGCAGGGTGTATATTAAATAACTGATAAGCGATAATACTAATGATTGATAAGGAAATGGTTTGTAGCCATCCAAGTCCTTTTTTTGATTGCTTTAAAAATTGGTAGGTTAATACGATCATCATAATTCCAATGACTGGAGTAATGGCTTGTGTCATACCGATGACAATTCTAGAATCACGAAATGTGGCCAAGACACCAATTAACCCGATTAAAAAGAACACAGTAGGCATGACTGTTGCAAAAATAGCAATTAATAACCCGACCCAGCCACCGACTCGGTAACCGATATATCCAGCCATTTTTGTAGCAATCGGTCCGGGCAATGTATTTCCTAACGCTAGCACATCGGCAAATTCTTCATCTGTCATCCATTTAAATTGTTCAACTACTTCTTTATGCACAAGTGGTATTGTTGAAGGACCACCTCCGAATCCAAGCATTCCGGAGCGGAAAAAAGCAATAAAGATATTCATTTGGGTTTTCCACACACTTATCGCGACCTTTCTGAAAGTATAAATTTTTAATTTAATGAATTTCATAATTTATTATTAACGCCATTAAGTATCTATAATGTAGTCGCGTTAAACCGCTCGCAACTACATATAGTTTGACGACTGTAAAAATTTGAAATGAAAGTTATGACTTCTACAATTCAGTAAATTCAGATATAATAAGAGCACATATTTTATTTAGGTGGTGCTAAAATGTCTGTCGATGCTACTGATAAAAAGATACTTCAACTACTTAGCTCAAATGGACGCATGTCCTACGTCGATATTGCAAAAGAACTTGGTTTG
>SKOL01000562.1 GCA_007120055.1 Anaerobacillus sp. | reverse complement strand
CTATAACCCTTAAACCATTTAAGGATTAACTGGTGAAAAATGAATAAATTAACTCCCTTTAATACGGTATTTTTGGTAACAATATACGTATGGAGGGAGACAGATGAATTGGTTACTTATATTAATCATCGTTGTTCTCGTTTATTTAACTGTGAAAAATAACTGGTTTTATGATCCGACTTCACCAGATCGTCCGAAAAAAACAAGAGCTGAAAATTGGTTTTTATCAAGCAAAAAAAGAAGAAATTGACCTCTAATGGCAATTTCTTCTTTAGTATTTAGAGGTTAAAAGGAAGTACGTACCATTTACACCAATTTAATGTTATAATCATTAATGTTTTCTAGAATGAAGAGTTTAGATAGGGGTATCGAGATATGGATGCACTAGAGGTTTTAATGAATAAAGATGATATTGTCCCACACTTTCAACCAATTTTAAGTGCTGAAGAGCAGACGGTGATTGGTTATGAAGTGCTTGGGAGAATCAATATAAATAATGAAGTGAAAACATTAGGTGACTTTTTCCACAATGATAATATTCCAGAAGAGTATGTCATTGAAGTCGATGAACATATTCAGCAGTTGGCTTTTGACTACTATTGTCAAATGAATGTCGAAGCCGATTTATTTATTAATTGCAATGCAAATATTCTTTTAAATGTAGATGATTATCGAGAGCAGTTAATTAATAGAATCAAGTTATACAATGATAAAGGGTTAAAATTTGAAAATATCGTTTTAGAAATAAGAGAGCATGATTATGAAGGTGACTTATCTCAGTTAAATCATTTAATCTTATATCTTAAAAGCTTTGGGATAAAGGTGGCTATTGATGATGTAGGCCGGGGAGGTAGCAATTTAGATCGTATTGCACTTTTAGAACCTGATATTTTAAAAGTTGATTTAAAGTTTATTAAGGATGGGGTGTTATCCCCGAACCATCGCGATGTTTTATATTCATTATCGATGTTTGCGAGAAAAATCGGTGCTACTTTACTGTTCCAAGGTATAGGTGATTTAACGAAATTAAACGCTGCTTGGAAAAATGGCGGTAGATATTATCAAGGTTTTTATTTAGCAAAACCTTGCGGCGAGTTTGTTGATCCTGAATGTTGTAAGCAGCAACTCATCAACGAGTTTGAGCAATTTATTAACCATGAAAGAAAGAAGCTAACTCAACAGTATGTTTTTACCGAACAATTAAACAATCGTCTCGAACAAGTAATTAAAAAGGATAAGAAATATTTATCAGAAGATGTTGCTACGGCAATTTCTACTCACTTAAATGATGTTTGCTTTCGTTTTTATATTTGTGACCAATATGGTTTTCAGAATTCAGCTAACTACATAAAAAAAGATGAAGATTGGCATAGTCAATCTGAATATTTAGGGAAAAACTGGAGTTGGCGCCCGTATTTTTTAGAAACGATCGTCAGAATGCAATACGACCGAAGAGGTATTTTGTCTGATTTATATAGTGATATAGAATCCAATGAGTTTATCCGCACTTTTTCATATCCGATTAATAGCGAGTTATACTTATTTCTGGACATCTCTTATGAATTTCTTTTTGAACAAGAAGGGTTGTTATATTAAAATATCAACAACGCTACTGAGAACTCTACTAATGATTGGAGAACTATATGTATTCGACACTTAATATTAAAGCACTTTTATTTTTCTATTTTTCAGCAATGACGATTATTATTAGTTATTTACCTGTATACTTCCAGGAGAGCGGCTTAACGGGAAGTCAAATTGGTTTCTTGCTAGCAGCTGGCCCTTTAGCGGCAATGATTGCCCAACCTTTTTGGGGTTACATGACTGATAAATATAAAACGTCAAAAAAAATTATTATTGTTTGCCTTTCAGGTGCGATAGTTTCTTCTGTTTTTTTGTTTCAAAACCTTGACTTTAGTATGCTCACTTTAGTTATTTTCGTGTTCTTTATTTTTATGGCTCCCGTAGGTGGTCTTGGGGATAGTCTTGCTCAGAAAAAAGCGAATCAACTTTCTATTACGTTCGGATCAATTAGAATGTGGGGTTCAATTGGGTTTGCTGTTATGTCACTTGTCGGTGGCTTTCTATTTTCGGCTATAGGTATTCAATATATTTATTTACCTTTTATATTATTATTAATTATTACTCTAGTTATCGCCATTAGAATAAAAGATATAAAAACATCGCAAAAACCGGTAAATTTTAAAGAAGCTTTAAAATTAGTCCAAAATAAAAAGCTAATGTTGTTTTTTGTGATTATGATGTTTATAACCGTTACTCATCGCTCAAGTGATAGCTTCTTAGGGATATATATTATTGAAAAAGGAGGCGTTGAATCTTTTATAGGTTGGGCTTGGTTTATTGGGGTCTCAGCTGAAGCTTTAGTTTTCGCCACTTCCACACTATGGTTTCGCCGCTTTCATGCTTTAACGTTCATTATCATTGCTGCTATTTTATATAGTATTCGTTGGTTTTTAATGGCTGTCATCGCTGATCCAATGTTAGTCTTACCTTTACAAGTAATGCACGGGTTGACTTTCGGGATTTTTTATTTAAGTGCTTTTCATTATGTTACGAAAATTGTTCCTGAACAATTACAATCAACAGGCCATCTTCTTTTTTATTCATTTTTCTTTGGATTATCAGGGATCATAGGTTCGAGTTTAGGCGGACAAATTATCGAGCAATCAAGCGCACAAGACTTATATTTATTTTTAGCGATGATCTCCCTAGTTGGAGTTGTTTTTCTTAGTGGTTATAAGCTATTTTACTACCGTTTACGAAACGGTGAGAATATAGAGAGAAGGCATTCATAAATAGTGTATAAAGGTAGGTGATTTTCCTGAACTAGTCTCTAAAAGTCGATGGACTTTTATTGCAATGAGAAGGAAAAATCGCCTGCCTTTTTTAGATAGAAATTAAACAATGATTTCATAAAATTAGAAAAAATTATGACAAAATAGTGAATTGTTTGTAATATTTATGATATATTAGTCGCATAACAACATAATTCGTCACAAAAATATTTAATAAGGGGTCATTCATGAGGAGCTTAAGAGGAAAGATACTTAGCGGTTTTACTATTATTCTATTATTATTGGTCATTATGTCAGCTTACAGCTTATTTAACGTTAATCGAATTAATAGTAACGTTGAACACATTGTGCAAGAAGATTTACAAAGTTTAACGATTAGCAATCAACTTGCTCATAATATGGCAGAGAGACTTGCTTTAGTAAGAGGGTACATATTGATTGGGGATACAGATTACAAAGATCGTTATCTTCAATTAACCGAAATTAGTATTAACTTAGAAGAACAACTTGTTCAACTAAATGGCAGTGAAGAGGTACAGGAATTAGTTGAGAACAGCCAGCTGTGGGATCGTTTGATTACAGGAAGAATTTTTCCGATGTTTGAAGCGAACGGTCGGGATACAGCGGTAGCTAGTATTCGACATCAAGTTGACCCGTTAGCTGAAGATGTAATGTCTGGCTATCGAGGGCTAGCAAGCGCTGGTCAAGAAGAGATTATTGCACAAGGGCGAGAAATGAGTAACCACGGACAGACGATCGTACTCATGAATATTATTTTAACGGTAGTTGGAGTCGCTTTATCACTTGGAGTCGCCATTTTTACAGCAAGAAAAATTATACAACCAATTGTGGCTGTCGTTAATCGTGTTGAACAAGTGGCAAAAGGTGATCTAACTGGTGAAAAAATTAAAGTTCAAACAAATGATGAACTTGGTCGTTTAACAGCCTCGACAAATGAAATGGCAGATAACTTAAGAAGTTTACTTAGTAAAACTTCCCAAACTTCTGATCAAGTAGCCGCTTCATCGGAAGAATTAACTGCTAACTCAGAACAAACGACAGTAGCGACGAATCAAATTGTAACAACTATCCAAGAGGTTGCTAAAGGTGCTGAAGTAACGGTGAATGGAACGAAAGAAAGTGCTCGTGCAATGGAAGAGATGACAATTGGTATTCAAAAAATTGCTGAATCGTCGTCGATCGTATCTGAAAGTTCGTTAGATGCGACCCAAGAAGCGGAAGAAGGTAACAAGTCATTACAACGAGTAATTGAACAAATGAATTCAATTAGCGTAGCTGTGAAAGATGCGACAAAGATAATAGGTCGATTAGGTGAACGCTCTAATGAAATTGGGAATATTTTAGGAGTGATTACTGATATCTCTGAACAAACGAATTTACTCGCTTTAAATGCGGCGATCGAGGCAGCTCGTGCTGGTGAACATGGTAAGGGGTTTGCAGTTGTAGCAGATGAAGTTCGAAAGTTAGCTGAAGAATCTCGTAGTTCCGCAGCGAAAATATCTTCAGTCATCCATGAAATTCAAGAAGATACGTCGGTCGCCGTGAAAACAATGGATAATGGAACGAAAGAAGTAGAAGCAGGAATTGTAGTCGTTGAAGAAACCGGTCATGCTTTTGAAAAAATCTTAACAGCGATTCAAAATGTTTCAACTCAAATTCAAGAAGTATCGGCAATTTCTGAAGAAATGTCTGCAAGCTCACAACAAGTAAGTGCATCTGTCGATGACATGTCCCATGTCGCAACAGAAACGTCTGATCGCTTCCATACAGTAGCAACAGGAGCCGAGCAGCAGCTTTCATCAATGGAGGAAATTCAATCGTCAGCTAATAATTTGAGTAAATTAGCCCAAGGCTTACAAGAGGAAATTAAGAAATTTAGATTGTAAGTACTCGGAGCGATTTACGAATTTGTAATGTAGCACTAAATTTTATAGTTAGGAAGAGAGTGACTGTCCACTCTCTTTTTTTGTGCTTTATAATGAAGCTAGAAAGGGTGGTCTAATGCTTTGTCTTGTAATCCCTAATTTATCTTACGCTGTTTTTAAATTCTCATAAGGCTAATAGGGGGACCTCACTCGGTCAACCCCTTTTCTTGTTGGAATTTCTCCATCACAAATTCATGAATGGGAGCTTGTGTTAGGCGATATAATAGCCACGGTAAACTAGGTTCAAACTTCTCTAAGGCAATGACGTAATGTTTGTCACTTTCGGTCACTTTTTTAAATGTGAAGGTACCTTTTTGGTTTTGTTTTGCTAACATTCCACCTGAAACAGCAAAGGTCGTTTCTGTTTCACTGTTTTTAATGATTGTCAGCGAAAGTAGTGGCTTTTTAAAAAAGCGAAAATAGAGCTTGTACGTATTTTTTTCAAACGTCGTTTTAATGATTGACTTTGAGGCACGATTTAACCATTCAAAGTAGCTTTGCGCAATTTCGAACGTTGGGGTTGGGGTACTGCATTTAATTATTTGGATCGAACAATATGTTTTTACTTTGTCGTTGATTGCATAAAAACGGTTCTCTTTTGTGAGAACACGGTAATGGTCATACTTTTCCGCATATTCATTGAGTGAAGCATTGATTGATTGTTTCATTTTCGCCACCATCTTTTTGAAAATATTAACTGTGTAAATATAACTGAAAATACTCACTCTAATCATAACAGCAAATGAGTGAATTTCATAATGACCTAAACCTAGTCATATCAAATAATTGTAGTTGTGAGCGATTTAACGCAACTACATTTAGATACTTAATGGCGATCATTTTAAATTATGAAATTCATTAAATTGTTAAATTAGCCTATGATAAAATGAGGAGTGACAACAGTGAAAAGAGGAGTTCTTTTAAGCATAGGATTACTTATCATTATTTTTTATATAAATGGATGTGGCATTATGAATTATCGCGCTACAGACCCTGGTTTAGAAAATGATGCAGGTGCACATTTTCGTGCCCATGACAATCGAGGCGAAGGGTTTGGCTTATGGAATCAACAACGCGATCGGCAAAACCCGATTGCAAACATGGTTACGCGTGATGAGAGGCCAGGACGAGGAATGAATGGAATTGTTGATCGTACGCCAAATGAGATGAACCGGCGAATTTCAAGGTTTGAAGCTGAAATTAGAGATCGGTCCACGAACCCCAACTTGAAAGGACTTGACCAACAAGGTGCAGCCTATGATAAAAATATGACTGAACAGATTACTCAACAAATATTGTCAATCGATACGGTAAGAGACGCGAGAGTCATTCACTATCAAAATCAACTGTTGATTGCCGTAGATAGTGAAGCTCAAGATACTCAAGCATTAAAACAAGAGGTTGAGCAGTATGTTCAAAATAAGTTTCCTCATAAAGAACCAATTGTCATTACAGATAGACGTGCCGTTGACCGTGTTCGATATTTAAATTATGGGTTTCGGAGTGGACGCCGAAATGAAGATTACGATGTGCAACTTAGAGAATTTGTCGATGAAGTGAATGAAGACGTTATTGAAAGAGATGTTCGATAAATAATTAAGTGGATGTACTGAAAAAGGAATTTTGTCAAATAGGTGAGTTTTTGGGAGGCGAAGTGTGCATCTTTATGGTGGTAAAACGCGCAGTTAGTTTGTTATCTGTGCGTTTTTTGCGTTTTACTGTTCCCACAACTAATGTATCGACCGATATTGAGCATCATTTTTATGTGTGACGAGACAGAATGTGGGGGCGCAGTTTTGAGGTGGTTCAAAGTATGGTGGGAGTGTTCAGTAGAAGTACGAACAGAATGCCCACTTTGAAGCTTATGATTCCTCTTCTCTTGGTTTGAGTCGAGAAGAGAAATCATTCTGGCGTTTCGATTACTCATCTCTGGCTTTGAGTGGAGAAGAGAAATCATTCTGGCGTTTCGATTACTCATCTCTGGTTTTGAGTGGAGAAGAGAAATCATTCGAGCGTTTCGATTACTCATCTCTGGTTTTGAGTGGAGAAGAGAAATCATTCGAGCGTTTCGATTACTCATCTCTGGTTTTGATTCGAGAAGAGAAATCATTCGGCATTTCGATTACTCTTCTCCTTCTTTGAACTAGGAAGAGAAATTATTTGTGCGTCAATACAAGTATTGATACGCGGATTTTATAGATGCTGTAATTTTGGTGCATCAATCCTTGTTTTCATGCGTGCGTTTTACATATACTGTAAACCACGCACGTCAAACCGTGTTTTGTTACGTGTATTTTAGGGATAATGCGATTCCAGTGCGCGTCAACAGTTGTTCTACTGCGCACTCCCCCCATACTACGCAACACCGTTATGTGCGTTGGGTATAAAAAAAGCCTTACTTCTGATAGAAGCAAAGCTTGTGAGGGTTATTTAATTCATTCGTTTTGCGCCTAAGTATCTTTTGCTCCAATAACTGTTTGACATTTCGCTAATCGTCACACCCCTTGAGGAGCTGGCATGAATGAATTTTCCATCTCCTAAGTAAATGCCATTGTGTGATGGTCCTGCTTTATATGTTTCAAAAAATACAAAATCTCCTCGTTGTAAAGTCTGTACGCTTTCGCCGTAATTCCACATTTGGGCAACAGTTCTCGGTATATTTTTGCCATTTTGCTTATATACGTACATGAGGAATCCACTGCAGTCAAAACCATTCGGTGTCGCCCCGCCCCAAAGGTAACGAACACCTATTAAAGTTTTTGCGAAACTAATGACTTCTTCGTTAAAAGACTGATTTACTTCTGATGTTTGAGGTTGGGCACGCTCTGTTTGTTGTGTCTGATTCGAGTTAGAAGACCTAGATGGCATTGGTTTTGAAGGGGAGTATTTAAGGTGTGTAATGGTTCTTTCCCCAGCAATTCCATCGACTCCTAAGCTGTTTTGAATTTGATAGTTTCGAACTGCTGCTTCTGTAATTGGTCCAAAAGCACCGTCGACAGCGTAGTTGTAATAACCTTTGTTTTGTAGTAAACGTTGTAAATCTTTCACGGCCTGGCCTGTGTCGCCATTTTGCAAAAATTCTACACTATTTAAATCATTTTTCTCTTCTTTTTCAATAGAAGAAACAATAAAAGGAGCTGGGGTCTCATCTGTTTCATTTTCAATAGCATAAACGTTCATATTTAAATTGTCGTCTTCTGTTACTTCTTTTTTGACGTTTAAAGAGACGCCAGATAAATGTTCGTATGTTTGTTTTCCAACAATTCCATCAATAATAAGGCCATGGTCTTTTTGGTAATTTTTTATAGCCTCTTCGGTGATCGGGCCAAAAATACCGTCTTTTTCATAGTGATAATAACCACCATCTATTAATAGCTTTTGAATTTCTTTTACAGAATCTCCTCGATCACCGATACTAAACAGTTGCCCTTCTTTAAGTTTAATTAACACATGGTCTTCAACTTCAACTTCGTCAATATCATTATTTATAAACAGTGCTGATAATGTTTCTTTGCCAGCAACTCCGTCAACACGTAGCTTTTTAAGTTTTTGAAATTTACGGATCGCCGCATGAGTTTTTACTCCGTAAACTCCTTTATCTGCGATTGCAGTTTCAATATTATAGTCTAATAGTTTACGTTGGATTGAGTGAATTTTAAAACCTTTATGACCGAAACTAAATTTTTCTTCAGGGTTAATAGTGATATCATCAATGACTTGGGTTTGATTTGCAGCTTGAACAGATACAGGTCCGCCTAAGGCGACGCTTGCAGCAATTGATGAGAGTAGAACTTTTTCACTAACCGAATCTAGCTTCATCATATTCACCTCCATTCTAAGTAGTAATATTTTTAACAGTGAAGAGGCAGAAATAAGCTTGTGCTTTAAACATTTTATGCAAAATAAGCTAAAATAGAACAAATAGTAATTACTAGCTTATGATGGAGTCAATATAGGGAGGGCGTTATTTTGGAAATACCATTTGCTAATCTCAAACAATACCTAGATTACTACGAAATTAATCGAGAATACCTTTCTCAATATAAAGAAGAAAAAATTGAGGAGGGCACACAACAGACGGTATTACATATTTTTGAACCAGCCTCGATAACGAAAACAATTCTCCTCGTTCACGGGTACTTTGATCACACTGGTGGACTAAAAAATTTGATTAATCATTTTCTTAGTAAAGGGTGGTGTGTACTAAGTTATGATCTTGCTGGGCACGGATTATCTTCTGGAAAAAGAGCTGAAATCAATGATTTTACCGATTATGTAAATACCCTCAAAAAAGTATTATCGTATAGTAAAGATAATAAGTGCTATCCATCTGTAGTGCTCGCTCATAGTACTGGAACAGCAATTTGTACCCATTTTTTACTTCAATCTCAACAGAAGTTTGAAAAAGTTATTTATTTAGCTCCACTAGTAAGAGCAAGTAAATGG
>SKOL01000140.1 GCA_007120055.1 Anaerobacillus sp. | reverse complement strand
CTTGCCTTAGTTCCAGCAATCGCTTAACTTTGGGATTTTCTACTTCACCCATCAGCACTTCCACATTTTTCTTGGCCAGACTATCAACTTCCACGCCTTGTTCAAGTAGCCAGCTCTTTAATTGTGCAGGGCTATTTGGATTTTCTAACCCTGTTAAATGAACAGCTTCTTTTGAAAGATTGTCCTGATAGGCTGTGTCTGCTTGAATGGCGTGTTTCACTAATTCTTCATCGACTTGAACGCCTTGATCATTGATGTTTTGGTCCAGTTCCCATAGCTTTTGTTCTGCTGTTGGTATTGGAAATACGTCTAGTTTCTTTCGAATCTGTCTTTCCACTTCAACGTCCTGCTTACAGTAATCTTTGAATGTATCCCATTTTTCTGCATCGTGCTCTGGTAGATTACGAGTTCTCCCACCATTCACTTTGGTAGCTTTGCACGGGATTGAAAAGTAACGAATTAAGACTTTTCCTTCTTTCATTTTCTGTTCATTCAGCTTAAGGCACTTGGCCACCCCATCAAGATGTCCCGGTAAACCTAGCATTAACGCATGAACAGAAGAACAACGCCACTGCTCAGGTGGCATTGCTGCTTTAAAGTATTTCGACAAACAAGTACGTTCGAAATTAGCATTGTAAGCGGTCTTAATAACCTTTGGATCCGTTATTGCTGCTAAAATATCATTAGGTAAATCTTCACCAGAAGCAAGGTCAATGATTTGTACTTCTTCATCATCAACTGCATATGCAAGAAGTAATATTTTAAAATCCTCAGACTCACAGTAGTGATAAACCCCTTGTTTCACGAGGCTCACACTACTATACGTTTCTATATCGATGGACAAGGTCTCCATTAGCATTAACCTAAAATGTCATCATCTTCATCACTGTCATCTGCAAAATCTGACTCTGCACTACTTCTTCCACCTAATGGTTCTCCATCAGCTGTTTTCATTAGATTTTGGAGACCAAAACTGATCCCTTTATTCCCGTTAAATGAGTAGTAGAAGCTGGCCAAACTAACCCGCCCGTAGCATCCTGAGTAAAATTCAGAAGGATCTAAGATTGGATTTAAATCAGCATCAACAATCCCTGGCTTCACCTTGCTATTAGCATTAATGAAGTAAGAATTCGCATAAGCCTCATCACCTTCACGGTCAACATCTCCATCACGTAAAGGAGTTCGAAGACCTTTTGGCACCTTCCCACCAAACTTGTCCTTATTATCTTGTATTGCTTTTTGAATGGCATCTTCGACTTTCTTTACAGTCTTTTTATCCGTTTTCGGGATAATAATACTCACTGAATACTTCAAATCGCTTCCATTCACACTCACCGCTTGATGCACATTAGCATAACTAAATCTCACTGGGTTTTCCTTTGTACCAATTGTAATTTTCATGGTTTCTTCCTCCTATTATTGAAAGTCTGCTTCCGGAGAAGCTTTTATTTCAGGTCGTTTATCATCTTCACGAACCAGTTTGATTTTTCCCGGTGCTTTTGTAATAAACGAACCTAATAATTCACTGAATTCCTTTTTACCAAGTTCCTTTTCAAGCGTGGTTATCGTTTGTAACGATCTTTTATATATGACATCACTATCGTATCCAGCATTAGTCAGTACCTCAGCAATTGCTGCTTCATTGGTGTATTTACGGCTTCCTCTACCTTCAACTAGCTTCATACCTGGCCATTGCTTGTTTTCATTAATCGCCATCGTTAAAGCAAACTCTTGAACATCTTTTGCATAACTAATCAATTCATCAACGGAACCTAACACTTCTACCACTTCTTCATCAGATAGTAACGGTGGCCTTTGAAAATCTAAACAAGCAAGCTTACTGTTTTCTTCTGCTCTAGCTCTACAAATGGCTCTTACTTTGCACCACCTACAATGCTCGCCAGCGACATAAGACCCCATACCGGCAAAAGCCATTTCTGCTTTGGGCTTGACGATCGTTTCTCCCCATTCCAATAATTCCTCAACTGACATTTCAAAAGAAGAAATGCTATCAAGCCTTGGTTGGCTAATGGTCATCTGGATCGTTTCAAAATAATACAAAAATCCAAAATGGTTAATTGCTCCTAAAGCGTAAAGCTTCATTTGGGTATTCTCAAAAGCACTTACGGCTATACCCTTTCCATGCTTGTAGTCAATAATCTCCAAAAGATTGTCGCTAATGATGGTTGTATCCGAGGTACCAAAACCTTCTGGCACCCAAGGACTGTAGTCAAGTCGCTGTTCTAGTAATAGGACGGCATCTTTTGTTCTTGCTTTTGCTTCATTAAATCGTTCAATGCAAAAATCTCTGTGTGTGTCGGTAGCCTTGTCCATTTCTTCCGTAAAAAGTGGGTCGGAACGGATCTCCTTTAACTTTCTAGCGTATTTCTGCCTCGAAATGGTACCTGCCGCATTTGAAATTTTTAATTCAGCCAATAGGTGTGCTAGTGAACCTTCCTCTGCATAGATCGATGTTTCTCCTTCCATGGACTCTTCCAATCTAGGAGACTTGGTACACACCATCCACCTGTGTGCACCTGATGCTGAAAGTAATGCGTGCTGAACCATTACATGCCCTCCGCTTTCTCAAGGAGTTCAGCATACTTTTCAACTGGAACATCACTTAACTTTTTTGCACCAAACTCAGTAATAAGAGCTTTAATCTGAGCTTGTTTCCCTTCTTGAGCAAATACAGCTAATCTTGACCTAACCTCTTCAAATTTTAGGTTCTTAGGTTGGGCAGCGTTTATTTTATCAACTTTTACTGTTGCGTTAGAAGGGTTATTCTCCTCCACAAGATTGCCCTTTTCAGGAAATGCTTTTTCTAAAGAATCTGTTAAACAGATAAGTGCATCTACTACTTTTCTAAATTTGTTTACAATATCAGCGTTCATTTTATTGATCACCTCTTGTTAGTTGTTAATTATATTTGTTACCTATTTATTTGGTATCAAACATAACCACATATAATATACGAGTGGTAACATTTATTCCAAAAAAAATAACTTTTCTAATGATTCATCCGGGAGAGCTTTGCGAATTGCACCAATTGTTTTAGCTCCTGCCCCTCTTTTTTTATTTAAAATACGTGATACAGTTGCAGGAGACAATCCTGTTTTCAACGCGAACTGCCTTTCAGACCATTTTTTCCGCTTTAAAATCTCTTGAAGATACTCAACATTAAGCCTCATAACTAGGACCCCTTTCTAATTGTCATTCGGTAGTAAATTCATTCTAGCAAACTAATACAAATTCGTAAATCCATAAGCATGAATTAGTGTTGCCAAGTGGAAGCATTTTGTGTATAATATGATTGAAATGGAGGGTTATTTATGAACTTTGGTGAGTATTTAAAGCAAATTAGGAAAGAAAAATCGTTATCACAAAGGGCACTTGCTGAGAAATCGGGAGTAAGTAATGCTGAAATAAGCAGAATTGAAACTGGTGGCAGACAAAAAATCTCACCAGATGTATTAAGAGCCATTGCTCCAGTTCTTGAAATTCCATACGGTGACCTTATGGAAAAAGCAGGATATATAAGTGAACAAACTAGTTTTATGGCTGAAAATAGAGAAGCTGAAGAAAAATTTATTGCAATTGTAACACCCAAATTAATTTTAGAAGGTTGGGGTGTTGAGCCTAGAAGAAGGAATACTTTTGGAGACATAGTTGCAAAAAAAAGTAAAGAAGAGTGGCATATCGATTATAAATACTTTTCTGTTCGTGTAGGGGACGATGGTAATTTTAGAGATGATGCCCGAGCAAAAGATATTATTTCGCGTACTTATGGCCGACTGTCTATGTATGCCAATGAAGATATTACGAAGTTTACAATAGCAGTTAGTAGTGAAAGGGTGTATAGCACAATACTTAATAATCCGCCAAGACTATTAAGTATTAAAGTTTCAGGAATGCTTATTGACTTAAAGGAAGGAAGGATTGTTGATGAGCAAGTAATAACCTAATTTTATTACATTAAAACCATGACAAATAAGCCCGCCCAGCTGTGTGTAGCCAAGCGGGTTTATGATAAATATGCAAATATCTTGGAAAACTGCAGGCCTTTTAATCCCTACTAAATAAATCCCTAGTGTAAACCTTATCCTTAACTTCACGTAAGTCATCTGACAAACGATTTGCTACAATAACATCACTAATTTCCTTAAATTCTTCAAAATCATTCACTATTCTTGAGTTATAAAACTGATCGTCACATAAAGCTGGCTCATAAACAACAACTTCAATGCCTTTTGCTTTAATACGTTTCATAACTCCTTGAATAGCAGATTGTCTAAAGTTATCTGAATCCATTTTCATAGTGAGTCGATAAATCCCTACAATTTTTGGATTATGTTTAATAATCATATCCGCAATATGGTCTTTTCTTGTTCTGTTGGCATCAACTATTGCTGCCATGATATTATTAGGAACATCTTCATAGTTAGCAAGTAGTTGCTTTGTGTCCTTTGGTAGACAATACCCACCATATCCAAAAGATGGATTATTATAGTGATTACCAATTCGAGGATCAAGCCCTACTCCTTCAATGATCTGCTGAGCATTTAATCCTCTAACCTCTGCATATGAATCTAACTCGTTAAAGAAAGCCACTCTCATTGCTAGGTATGTGTTAGCAAATAGCTTAATAGCCTCTGCTTCGGTTGAATTAGTAAACAAAACATCTATATTCTCTTTAACAGCACCTTCTACTAATAAATCGGCAAATACTTTAGCTCTTCCTGACTGCTCCCCTACAATAATTCGAGAAGGATATAAGTTATCGTATAATGCCTTACCTTCTCTTAAAAATTCTGGAGAGAAGATGATATTATCAGTTTCAAATTTTTCACGGACCTTTTCTGTATATCCCACCGGCACAGTAGATTTAATAACCATTACTGCATCTGGATTAATTGACAATACATTAGCAATTACAGCTTCAACAGTTCGCGTGTTAAAGTAATTCTTTTCTGGATCATAATTGGTAGGTGTTGAGATGATTACATATTCGGCATCCTTGAAAGCTTTATAATTGTCCGTTGTTGCGGTTAAATTCAATTCTTTTGTTGCAAGGAATTCTTCAATCTCATTATCTATTATCGGAGACCTTTTATTATTAATCATCTCTACTTTTTCTTGAATAATATCTAATGCAATTACTTCGTTGTGTTGAGCTAATAATACAGCATTAGATAAACCCACATATCCTGTACCTGCTATTGTGATTTTCATTAAAATGTTCCTTTCTTCTTACCAATCAATATCACTTATTAGCATTTAATAAATTTTACCTAACTATAATTATAAAAAAATCATAACTCAATTTACTTATATTTATAGGTATGATAATTATAAAACAGCTTTTTTCAAACTTTCTAGCTTCTGATTACTATCGGCTAACGATTCTCCTTTAACACCAAAATAATATTTGATTTTTGGCTCTGTTCCAGAAGGGCGTACACAAAACCAGGAATCATCAGCTAGTATAAATTTGATCACATTTGACTTTGGTAAATAAATTTCCTCCTGAACACCCCCTAGTGTCCGTAATGAAGTTTGATAATCTTCTACTGCTTTAACTGACCTACCTGCTACTTCCATTGGTGGATTCAATCGGTACCCTTCTACCAACTCTTGAATTTGGGCTAAACCTTCTTTTCCTTTTAATGTGACAGAATGAAGGCCTTCTTTGTAGTAACCATACTTTTTAAATATATCTAGCAATCCATCGAAAAGTGATTTACCTTGGGATTTATAGAAAGCTGCTACTTCAGCAATAAGTAAACATGCTTGAACTGCATCCTTATCGCGGACATAAGTCCCCATTAAATATCCGTAACTCTCTTCATAACCAAATACAAATTCACGATCACCTGTTTGTTCGAATTCATTGATCTTTTCACCAATAAATTTAAATCCTGTTAAAGTATCTATTGTTTCTAAGCCGTAACTATTTGCAATAGCACGTCCGATCTCGGATGTAACAATAGTTTTAATAACAACTCCATTATGAGGTAACACGTTCACATGTGAGAGTATATAATCGAGGATTAATGCTCCTGTTTGATTACCAGTAAGAACTTTATACTTTCCACTGTGATCTTTTACTGCAACTCCAACACGATCAGCATCAGGATCTGTACCTAATAAAATATCAGCATTCAATTTTTGACCATATTCAATTGCAAACTCGAATGCCTCATGCTCTTCAGGATTTGGTGATTTGACAGTTGAGAAGTTAGGATCGGGAAATTCCTGCTCTTTCACTACCACTACATTATCAAAACCAAATTGCTGCAAGCCTTCACGAACAGGCTTGTTTGCTGTTCCATGTAATGGCGTAAAAACGATTGATAGGTCTTTAGCATAACTAGTAATAACTTCCTCGTTTACAATCATTGATTTTAATGCTTTTAAATAGGCTTGATCAATTTTCTCTCCAAGCATTGTCAAAAGACGATCATTTTTTAACTGTTCTATTGAAGCAGTTTTAATCTCAAGTTCATTTTCAATTCCATTAATTTCAGAAATGAGTGGATCTGCAAAGCGAGCAGTTATTTGTCCGCCATCTGGACCATATACTTTAAAGCCGTTGTATTCAGGTGGATTATGACTTGCAGTTATAACAATTCCTGCATATGCGTTTAGATAGCGAACAGCAAAAGATAATTCTGGAGTTGGTCTTAACTCTTCAAACACATAAACTTTAATGCCATGTATCCCTAGTACTTTTGCTGCTTCTAGTGCAAAATCTTGAGACATATGCCTACAATCGTAAGCTATTGCTATTCCACGGTTAACAGCCTTCTCTCCTTGCTTTACAATGTATCTCGCCAAACCTTCAGAAGCTTTTCTGACAGTATAAATATTCATTCGGTTTGGTCCAGGACCGAGTTCTCCACGCATGCCTCCAGTCCCAAATTCTAAATTTTTATAAAAACAATCTTCTAATTGTTTTTCATCTTTAATGCTATTAATTTGCTGCCTTATCTTAGAATTAGGAGGCAAAGAACTTTCCCATCTATCAAAAACTACTTTCCAATTCATGTATTTCCTCCAAATTAAAACATCCCCCTTCAGTAAATAGGGCGAGTTAATTTATTAATTATTTAACCAAACAATTTTGCTCTACTTCTTCCCAAGTCATAAAAATTCGTACAATATCTTCTTCAACTAAATCTGTACCCGACTGTACTTCAATAAACTGTAGTTCTGTCGTAGCTTTTATACCATGTTTAGAACCTAAAGGAATTTTTAGCACGTCTCCAGGCTTTACCGTGACAATTCTATCGTCTAAGGCAAACTCACCTTCACCTTCTATAATTGTCCATACTTCACTTCTTTTATGATGTAATTGATAGCTTAAGTTTTTACCAGCTGCTACGCCAATTTTCTTTGTTAAAACTTCTCTACCATCAGGAAATTTAGTATGGTCAAGGACATGATACCATCCCCAACGTCGCTCCTCATACATTGGTCTTTGTTCAAAAGATGCCACTAAACCTTTTACTTTCGGACTAGACTCTTTATCTGTTACCAAAATACCATCTGGACTAACAGCAACAACAGCATTGCTAACGCCTAATATAGCAACAGGGATATCTAATTCATTGATAAGATGTGTATTTTGACAATCAGCTGAGACTATACCTTTCCCTATAACATTAGTGGCCATTTCTTCTGTTAGTGTATTCCATGTCCCTAAGTCTTTCCAATCACCTTCATAAGGAAGGGCTACTATTTTTTCTGCCTTTTCTACAACTTCATAGTCAAAACTATTCTTTGGAAGACGATCGTATTGTTTTAATAGTTCGTCATATTGAATAGGTAATCCCATCTCTACAAGTATATTTATTATATAATCTAATTTAAAAGCAAATACGCCACAATTCCAAAGAGCATTTTCACTTATTAACTCTTTTGCGACTTCCTCGCTAGGCTTTTCTCTGAAGTGATTTACAGTTAAGAACTTTTCATTTTTTGTTTCACTCTTGGGTACAATATAACCATATTTTTCAGACGGATAAGTCGGCTTTACTCCTATTAATGCTAAATCGGCTTCAGATTCTGTTAAAGTCAGTTCTAAATCTTTAATTCTATTAAAAAAGCTATCTTCTACATAAGGATCAACAGGCAAAATTGCTACAATTTCATTTAATGAAACGCCTTTAACAGAATAAAGATACGTAGCAGCTAATGCAATTGCCGGAAACGTATCTCGTCGTTCTGGTTCTATAATTAATGGTACATTATTTCCTAATTGATTTTGAATCATATCAATTTGTGATTTACTTGTAGCTATTACTGTTGAATTTGATAATCCAACATCATTTAATTGTTCCCAAACTCTTTGTACCATTGAACAACGTTCTGTTTTACTATTTTCAAGAACTCTTATAAATTGCTTTGAGCGAGCATCATTTGAAAGTGGCCACAAACGCTTACCTGAACCACCTGATAATAAGACTAAATTCATTAATTTTCCTCCTAGAAATAAAATAGGCTAACTAAATAGCTTAGCTAGCTTATTTTATAATCTTTTAATATTTTTGATATCTAAATTGTGCACAAATACTATTAATACTTTCTATTCTAGAATATCTGCTATCCTTCTACTAGCAAATCCATCACCATAAGGATTGCTTGCCTTACTCATCTTTTCATATTCTTTATGATCTTCTAGCAATAATTTAAAAGTCCGGTATATAACCTCTTCATCAGTTCCAACAAGCTTTAGTGTACCAGCAGTAATTCCTTCCGGACGCTCTGTCGTATCGCGCATCACTAATACAGGCTTCCCTAGACTTGGTGCCTCCTCCTGTATTCCACCACTATCCGTCAATATTAAGTGTGCCCTTGAAAGGAAATTATGAAAATCCAATACTTCAAGAGGCTCAATAATTCTTATTCTTTCACATTTTCCTAATATTTCATTAGCTGCTTCTCTTACCACTGGATTCATATGGATTGGGTATATAGCCTTTATATTTGGCTTTTCGTCAACAATTCTCTTGATTGCTCTAAACATATTTTTCATTGGCTCACCTAGATTTTCTCTTCTGTGCGCAGTTATCAAAATTAGACTACTAGTACCTACCCAATCTAACTGTTCATGAGAATAATTATCTCTAACCGTAGTATTTAATGCATCTATTGCTGTATTACCTGTTACATAAATGGTAGAAGTATCTTTTCCTTCTTTTATTAAATTATCTTTGGACATTTCTGTAGGTGCAAAATTATATTTTGCCATTATACCAACAGCTTGTCTATTAAACTCTTCTGGATATGGCGAGTAAATATTATAAGTTCTAAGCCCTGCCTCAACATGACCAACTGGGATTTGTAAATAGAAGCAAGCTAATGCTGATACAAAAGTTGTAGAAGTATCACCGTGGACTAAAACAACATCAGGTTTTACTTCTTCTAATACAGCTTTCATTTTTTCTAAAATATTTACTGTAACATCAAATAACGTCTGTTTTTCTTTCATGATGGATAAATCATAATCGGGTATTATATTAAAGGCGCTTAAGACCTGATCTAGCATTTCCCTATGCTGACCAGTTACACAAACTAAAGTATTTAAATTAACACGTGTTTTTAGTTCTTTAATTAACGGACACATTTTAATTGCTTCTGGCCGAGTTCCAAATACAACCATAACTTTTTTTTTCAATCGAATCCCCTCGCTTTCTTTTGATTTATACATTACAAAAAACACACTATCTATTATTTTATAGGGAGATGGTGCAAAACTGAGTGGTCAACAATAACCTTCTTTTTATAAAAAACTCGTTAACTTTTGTTATTATTAAATAATCCTACAAGTCGCAAGCAAATGTGAATTTATAAAAGATTACTAGTAATTAGTTATAGTTAAAACCAGTTACTAAGAAATTGCATATATTAATTTTTGATTGTTGTAGAGAATAACAATTGAGTTATAAATTGATCTATTACTTCTTTGAAATAATTTAATTCCTCTGTTAAATCTTCTTGACTATTTCCAACAAAGAAGCCATTTTTGTCTACTAAATCAGCATTTTTTAGAGGCCCAGAAACTTCATAGTCAAACCACTGTACTACTTCATTTTTAGCAAAATTACCAGTAACTATTGGTCTACACTCTATTGAATTTTCTTCTAAGAATTTTATGAGGTCCTTACGATCAAAAGATACATCTTCTTTAATAATTAATGAAAAACCAAACCAACTACTATCTCCAATTTCCTCTTGAATATAGAAATAAGGGTTGTCCTTAAAAATGTCCTGAAATAAAGCAGCATTTTTCCTACGAACTTCTATAAAGTCAGGCAGCTTTTTCAACTGCTCTATACCCAATGCACCACTCATCTCTAAGGGACGAAGGTTATATCCTGGTAATACAAATCTAAATGATTCCTCAAACGGATCATCACTTTTAGTTCCGCACACTAGATTTTCTTTAGGTAAATGTCGTGTCCACCCATGGGATCGAGTTGATAGTAAAATATGATAAACTTCTTCATCATCTGTTACTATCATTCCGCCCTCCATAGTAGAAATATGATGGCTAAAGAAACTACTGTATGTTCCCATTAAACCAAATGTCCCAGCTTGCTTTCCCTCAAATTCCGCCCCTAGAGATTCACAATTGTCTTCAATTAGAATTATGTCCCTTGAACCAATTATTGATTGAATAGCTTTAAAATCATTTGAATTCCCTAATAAATTAACTGCCATTATCATTCTTGTATTTTCTGTAATGGCCTCTTTGAGCGCATCTAAATCAAAATTTAGAGTATTTTTATCAACATCTACAAATTTAATTTTCAGACCATATTGATATAATGGATAATAAGTTGTCGCCCAGGATACAGCAGGGACAATTACCTCATCCCCCCTTTTTAAGCAGTTTGATTTTCGATAAAAAAGAGCAGCTACTGCAAGTAAATTTGCGGAAGACCCAGAATTGACCATAACACAATATTTACTACCTACAAACTCTGCAAAAGCAGCTTCAAATTCCTTAACCTTTGGACCCATTGTAAACATATCAGATTCAATTACTTTTTGAATTGCATCAACTTCTGCTTTATCCCAAGTACTAGTTGCTAAAGCGTACTTCTTCATTTTAATATTCCTCCAACCCTAAATAAAATTTATATGTGTTTTCTATTCCTTCTTTTAAATCTACTCTCGCACTCCATCCCCAATCTTTTAACTTGGAAACATCTTCTACTTTTTGTTTCATACCAACAGGCTTTGTTAAATCATGTGTAAATTTACCTTTATACCCAACTATTTCAGCTATAGTTTCGTAGTATTCATTTATGGTAAAGTCAAATCCCAATCCTACATTCAGTATTGAGGGTAGCGTTTTAAAAGAATTTATTGATTTTATGATACAATCAGCTAAATCTCCTGCATACATAAACTCCCTACGTGCAGTACCATCACCCCAAATTTCAACCTCTTTTTCACCATTAACCTTAGCATCATGTATTTTCCTTATAACTGCAGGAATCATATGTGAATGTCGAGGGTCAAATTTATCCCACCGACCATATAAATTACAAGGAATTAAGGTTTTATATTGAAATTTAGAGTCTTCTTTACTTATATATTCACATAATCGAGCTGTTGTTATTTTGGCTAACGCATAACCCTCATTAGTTGGCTCTAACATTCCTTGAAGAATAAATTCTTCTTTTAATGGATTTTTCGCGTCTTTAGGATACATACACGAACTGCCAAGGTTTATTAATTTTTTTATACCTACTTCTCTTGCAGCACCAACTACATTACGGCCCATATCTAGGTTATCTAGTAAAAACCTTACTGGTTCTTTAATGTTAGCTTGGATACCGCCAACACGTCCTGCTGCATGTATAATTAAGTCTGGACTATGCTTTTTTAAGTAGTCTTTAACTTCCCTATAATATAATAGATTTAATTCTGAACTTGATGGTTTTAATATATCGTAGGACAATATTTCTGGATGCTCCAATATATTTTTTCCGACCATCCCCGAAGAACCGGTTATTAAAACTCGCATTATCTCAACTCCACTTTCAAAATTAGTGATATAAAAAAAACCTCTAAGCTAATTACAGCTTATAGGGCAAAAAACTAAGCTTCTATATATTCTATTATACCTCACTAAAGTTTTTTACAATGTCCTTCTAATTCTTCCTATGTCATATATAGATGCGTATAATACCTATCTCAATCATTTGTATACCAGTTTGGATTTCAATAAATTAAGCAGTAGTCTTTTTTCATACTTTGCTTCAACTAGAGTGACTAAAACATTACCTAGCTTTATCTCTTGGAACTGAACATATAACACAAACCATCTTCCCTTTAATCCAAACCTCACTTCTTTCTTAATGTCTTTAAAAGTTAAATTCTTTCCAACTTTAACCCCAATTCTCTTTTTTAGGACTTCATTTGCTTCTTCAAATTTTGTACGGTCAACAAATCTATACCACTCCAACTTCTTATTACATTGGACGTTGTTCATACCTTTTTAAAAGCTCTATAACTTTTAGACTCACAACTTTTTCATTTCAAATATAGGCTTGTTGCAACAACTGAAATTTTATACCCGGTACTATCACTGAAAATATCTAATAACCCTACTTTTCGGAAGGCAATGTCGGCTTAACTCCAATCATTGCTAGATCGACCTCAGATTTGCTTAATGCACTCTCCAAGTCTTTTATTCTTTCAAAAAAGCTCCTATCTACATAAGGAACGATAAAAACCAAACAATTTCTTTTAGACACTAGCTTTACAGAGTGGGAGCTGGCTATCTTGATTGCAAGAAAAGTATATTGTTCTGGTTTAAAAATTAATAGAGTAGATTTCCAAGTTGACTATAAATCATATCCACTTGGTGATTTGCTAGTATAGAGAACTCTTAATTCAATTAAGTTAATCCAAACTCTTTGTACTATTGACGCTGGATTAACATTATTGTTGAAAATTTTTTAGAAATTGTTTTAATTGATAGCGATCAAAGGCGTTGTCCAGACCCACCAGATAGTAATATAAAATTATTTTTCATTTCTCTATTTTTCTGGCCGGTATTAAATTATAACAAGCAATCTTTCGAATAAATTTACTAAAGAGTTTTTTCTTGAAAGATATATTTTAATTTTTATTTCTTTGTTGTTAAAATAAATGTCCTATGTTGTTTCACTCTACTTGCTATAATTGAAAAGCCTACTTTTATCATTTCTAATGGAGTAGTGTGCAAATCCCTCATGACTACACTTGGCCATTTCCAATTGTTATAACAAAGTTGTACAAAGGCTTGTGACAACATAAGCGCCCAAATCCCTAAAGGTGTATATTTTAACAATAAAACTGATAAAAGCACCATAATTATGCCAGAAACAAGAAATGCTTTTACATATGGTATTTTGTTTGTATTTGAAATATAAGAAGCAAAGAGTGAATTATTTTGATACAGAAACATATATAAACTCATAAATAATAAAACACCTTTATCAATATTTCCTCCTTGATTCATAAAATTTAAAAGGGGCGTCCCTATTAATATTAACCCCGAACACCCAATCCAAAAAATTAGAGTATATACTGTAATAGCGGTCGACATTATCTTCTTTGAATTCTCTTTGTCATTTATTAAGTGAGCTTCCTGCAACACTGGCTGATACGTACCATAAAAGGAAACAGAAACCTTAGTTAATGTCTGAATTAACTGTAATGACAAAGCAAAAATACCTGTTTCAGCTAGACTTAAGAATAGTGAGCATAAAAGTATATTCGCTTGAGAAACTAAATAATTAGATATAGAAACTAATCCATCTCTCCATGCATTATGATAGATTATTAAAAATGTCCGCTTAATCTCATTTGCTTTAATTTGAACCGTCTCATTCTTAATTAAGGTACCAATCTCTTCGTAATTATAAAAATATTTTTTTGATAAAAACCTGTAAGCGAAACCGCTTAACAAGTAAGCGATTGAAACAGCTAAAATCCCGAAGCCTAGTAGTAATAAAAATAGCGATAGTAATATTTGTATTAACTTAGACATAACTATCGCTTTACCGTTCTCCGAAATAGCACCTACACCTTTTAAAAATGAAGTATAGTATGAGTAATATAAGTTTAGGTAAACTGCAATACAAAATATATACCAAGCAACGATATGAAACATACCATTCATTTCACTTGAAATATATTTTATATAAAAGGTTCCTGCTGTTAATAACAATACCAATGCCACTAAAGCGATTATTAAATAGATTACTCTACAAGTTTTCATTACTGTTTTCATTAATGGAATGTTTGGCGCACTTCTATTTTTAGTATAGTATACATCTTCTTTAGCAAGATCATTAGCCCCGCTCCAACAATAGGCTATATTCCTTGCTAACGTTGGGGTAAAACCAAAGTCCAATAAAAAAACAATACTTCCTAAACTTAAAAAAACATACCACAATCCAAGTTCATTCCCAGTAAGAAATAAAAGTACCATTGGTAATAATAAAATATTCACACCAATGCTCATTAATGTACCTAGATAGCCCCATTTAACATCATCTTTTGTTATTTTTATCGCCATAATTACTTTCTCCAGACTCGTTTCATAATTTTTAAACAAAATTCTGTTATTTATTATATTTTACGTATTATTCAACGTTATAGTTTAAAGTAATCAACTTGATCCTTTCATCCTGTAATTTCCATACTAAAAAGGGTGTATGGATTTCGTCTAATAATTTCTAAATTTATAATACCGATAATTTCAACTCTTTTATTACTACAGTTAGTGGCCTCTTCTATAATGATTGTTCCCATTGGCGATTTCCTCCAAGTAGAAGGATTATCCTACAGAAGAAGTTCTGTAGATACACAATTAGACATAAGTAACAAAAAGCATGAAATAATGTATCGCAAACAGAGCTACTTAACATCACTACAGGGACAATAGTAAATTCAATACTGGCAAAAAATGGTCCTAAACCAACCATTTTATCTGATGGTTCTATTTTACCGAGAAAATGGTTCTATTCAAATGTGATAAATCTTTATAGTATTCAGTAAATAACTAGCATTTTTCTAAGCTTTTAATATCCTTATAATAAAAACCTAATATTAATGCACACAATCCAAGTACTAGAGAGATATAGGCATTGAAAAAAAAGATAAACCAAATTGCCCCTATAACTATCCATGGATTGCTCCTAAAGTTCCTCAAGCAAATATATGTTATTACTCCAAAAAAATACAAACCAAATAAACCGAATTTTAGAAATAAAACATTAATGGTCTCATGAAGACTAAAAAAGATACCGTATTGGACCTGTGAATATGAAAATGCTCCTGGTAAACCCCAGTCCAAAAAGTTTGTATGTTGTATTATACTTCCACCAAAACCTTTTCCAAATAATAGATATTGAGGCTTGTAAATATATTCAAGTAATATGTTAATAAATTCATCTATACGAAATTTAGGAGATGAAGATAAATGTTCAAACCATCCCTCATTCCAAAAGCTTAATGTTCTAGTAGCTTGTAAAAATTTAGTTTCAATCAACTTGTTACTGAATGAATAACCGATATTTAGATCAAATAAACTGATTGCGATAAATACAAGGGAGACTAGCGCAATACCCATATATAGTTTTAATATCTTTAAAATTGTCAATCTTTTAAAATATATCCATAACATAAACAGTGGAATGAAAATGGATAGGATCCACCATTTACCACTAAGTGGTGTCGGAAATATTAACAAAATCGCAAACATCGATACTCCAACTACCATAAGGATTTTGCGATTTTTATAGTCACTGTAAAAGGGGAAAATAATTAGTAGTATTCCATAAAATGCAACCAATGGAAGTAATAGTATTTCTATAATTCCATAGTAACCATGAAGATTAAATACAATTGTAATAATAGCACTTGGAAGAATACTGACCATAATGTTAATTAACAATCTCTCTAACTTATGAGAGAAATCTCTTCTCAAAATCATCAAGTAGCTAATAAAAAATGCCCATAGAAATATTAATCCAAATGAAATTATTTCTCTTCTTAAGATTACCCAATATTCAGGAAAATATAAAACGCCATTATCATTAAAAAGCAAACTTAGTGAACCAGAAAAGACACCAACAATAAGAATCAATAACATACCCTTAATAACTTTTCTAACAAGTTTAAAATCTTTTAGATTTTTGATAAATGATAATATCTTCTCTTCCTTAATAACTAAAAATATTGGTAAAATGGTTAAAAGTAAAATATGGTAACTTTTTATTATTGGAAGATACATGAAATTATATATTCGTATAGTTTCATCTCCTGTGGCAAATTGACTAACCTCAATACTAGTGCTTATAAAGAGAAGTAAATATAAAATATAAGTATCTAACTTACCTCTTATTAAAAGTATAATTAATATTAATAGTTCAATAATTGCTATGCTTGTTCCCAAAAAGGGACTATATTTACTTAATGCATTAATAACAAATAGAGTTGTGATCATGCAGACCAGCAATGTATTTACTTTACGGAATTCAAAAATTGATGTAGTCATAATAATTCCTCGTATCTGTGTTTTATTACTTAGTTATCATTCATTTTCAGTATCGAAAATTTCTTTTAAGTTTTGTAAGACTGTAGCATCTGAATGTTTGTTAATGAAAAGTTCATATTCTTCTATGCTAAAATCAAAGTTAGAGGTTATTAGTTGGTTTAACAAATGTTTTATATCATATGCTATCCTGCAATTATTAGGGTACAATTCAGAAAAGTTCCTAACTAAGGGTATATCCGTCCCTATTACACATTTCCCACTTTGTAATGCATTTAATATACTACCACTGAATCTATTTTGATAAGAGCTAGGATATAATAATAGATATGCCGAAGCCATATTATATAATTCATAGTACTCATCTTCTGGTAAAATTCCTGTAAACACTTTCAAGCCTTCACTTTCATATTCTTGCTTTTCTGACCTTAGAATCACTTTTATTCCACTTTTTTTAAATAGCGATTCTTTTTTATCAAGTTCTATTAATTTTTTAATTAGCCCCTCATCACTCCCCAGACCTAGGCCAACAAAGACCCTATTATTATTTCTATTATTAACGATTCTGTTTTTGTCTACTAGAATATTATTTGACAATGGATGCTCTAATATTGTAACCCTTTTCCTATCAACATTTGTTTTTTCAATTAAACCTTCTTTAATAAATTCCGCGAAAACAATATGATTAACCTTATTCATATATTTCTGAAAAAAATATTTATTTAATCTACTGTTTAGTAAATCAATAGTATTGTGGTGAACAAGAAATACGGGTTTTTTTTTGAATAAAAAATTTATAAATGAAAAACTAATATTTTCATAAGTCATTATTAATATAGCGTCATAATCTTCCTCTGTTGTTATTCTCTTCATGTTTATTAGATTTATAGAGTGAAAAATACGTTTGAATATTTTATGTTCAGAAAATAACATTTTTTGCTCAATTTTAATTTTATATAAATTATCATCGTTAGATATCGAATCATAATAACTCTGATAATCTAATAAAATTATTTCAGAGAAAGATTTTAATGTATTTACTAATTTAGCATTCAAACCCTTATGCCCAAAAGGGTAAATCATATCCATTATTAAAATCTTCATTAAACACTCCTTCTCCCTTTTGAAATATTAAGGGAATTTAATTAATTATATCCTTTATAGTCCCTTTAATATCAGTTGATTCATAAAACAACCTTGACTTTGCTGACAAATTTTCATGTTCTTTTTCAATTTTTAATATAGTATTATATATTTCATCTGCTTTGATTTCTTTAACGCATTCACCGCAACCATACTTATCAAAAATTGTAGTGAGTCCTGGAATATCATTGCCTAGCATGGGAATACCAAACATAGAATACTCATATAATTTATTTGGTGCACAGTATATTGCATTCAGTGGCGATCCTAGTTGTTTATTTGTTGGTACGTATACCATTACACCAATGTACGCATGACTTGTCACTTCTAAATGGTACGGAGGTGGAATATAAGGAATTAGATAACAATTTTTACTTTTCACATCCTTATACATATTAGATCTATCGGACATAATTACAAAAGCATATTCTTCTCCTAGTCTATCCACAGCTGCGATAAATTCATCTAGAGGTCTTTCTTCAGAAACCAAGCCTTGATAAATTATTATCTTCTTATCTTCTAATTTCTTTAATAGAGCTTTTACATCTTCAGAGTAAGATATACAACTATTTTTTTCTAAAGAAACTGTTTCATATGGTTTATTAGGTAATACGACCGGTAATTTTTTTAAATTCCAATTTGCCATTGTAATGTAAGCTCTGTTATATTCACAAACAACTACATCTTGAGCATTATTACAAAGCTCTTCTGCATTTATTTTTAAAAATGGTAACTTATGTGTATACGGAATATAATCACATAATTCAAATAAGTGGACTATATATCTTTTTTCATAAATTCTTTTTCCCATATGCTTTATTGTTTCGTTAGAAAATATCCATATTAATGAATTATCATCATATAACTTATCAATCAATTCCCATACTATTTTTTTTATTTTAAATAATCTTATGAATTTCATGAAAAGATTAGTAGGTACATCATAATCTATTTCAATATTAACAAATTGTATACCTAGATTTTTACACATTTCTATTGTTTCAACATTCATATCTGTTGTACATAAGACTACTTCATGACCTAAATCATGTAGACTCTGTAACACTGATAGCGCTGGAGGATACCTATGTATCGCTCCAATATGAATTAATATCAATTTCATAAATCAATACCTCAAATCTATTTAATTTATTATTAACCTTAAAAAATACCTATTTCAACAGATTGTACAAAACCTGTACCTCAGCACCACAAGTATTCTCTTTGAAATATTGGGTATTCTTCTCATAGGGAACTTTACTCCAAAGTTTTTTAATAATTGGTGTTAAATTGATGTCGTTTTTATCATTATCTATTAACTCTACGTTATTTAATTTATTGCAGACTTCATTACAAACAGAAATGTTAGAAGTTATTAACGGAATACCAAAAGACGCCATTTCACACATCATTAGCCCTTGTGCATCAGTTCTAGTAGGCATCAATGCACATCTAGACTGATTCAAATAATCAATTATTTCTTCATGTGACAAGTTTTTATTTATCCATTTAAGGTTATCTGCTTTTTTTATATGATTAAAAATCTCTCCTTTTCCAATCAATAAAAATGAATGCTGTGGGTTATTCATTGCTAAATTATTAACTATATCAATAGAGTATTTTGAGCCATCTAAATGACTTCTAATTGTAATAAAATCATACGCCTTATTTGAAATATGGTTATAATCTTTATCTTCAAACGTCTTTCCAATACAATTGTTTATTATAGAATATCTATTTTTAATAATTTCTGGATTTAATTTGACCCAATAAAGAAATTGATCATGCATCCATTTACTCACAAAAACAAAATATGATTTATGTTGCAATTTAGGAAAATATGAATGCCATAATTTTAGTTTAATAATATCATAGCCCCCCCTAATTAACTTTTTAAATCTAGAGGCTTGTTTTACAAAGGTATATGGCTTGGGATAAATCTTATTGATTTGTACAACTTCATGCCCATGAAAGAAAAAAACAATTTTGGGAAAATTATTTTCATACCTCTTCAAGAAGTTATAGTGGTATCGAATATTTGGAGCATGACATACTAATATATCGTAATTGCCTGACTTTTTCCTTCTTTTATATTCGCTTACTGTTATAACATCAATACCGTCTACAGAATAATTCTCTTCAGAATTAAAGTTTAAAACCGTTACATCTATACCATGTTGCATATAATACAAATTCCTTACATGAATATACATCATATTTATGCTTCGTTTAGGTATTGGGTAATCAGATACTGCGATCAATAACTTCATAAACTAACCTCTTTCCATCAGTCAAACTCTCTTCTAATTCTTTCCTCTCGTTCAACAAGTTTAATATCGCTTGCAACCATAATTTTAACAAGCTCTTTAAAACTAGTTTTTGTTGGGTTCCACTTTAACAATGATTTTGCTTTGCTCGGGTCACCTAATAATTGCTCAACTTCTGTTAGCCTAAAATATTTAGGATCGACTTCAACTAAAACTTTACCACTTAATTTATCTATACCTTTTTCTTCAACACCCTTGCCTTGCCACTCTAATTCAATTCCCACTTCTTTAAAAGCAAGTGTAGTAAATTCCCTCACAGTATGCATTTCACCTGTAGCTATTACGAAATCTTCAGGTGTATCATGCTGTAACATTAGCCACATACACTCAACATAATCTTTTGCATAACCCCAATCCCGTTTTGCATCTAAATTGCCAAGGTATAACTTTTGTTGTGTTCCCTTTTTGATTCTTGCAGCAGCAAGTGTTATTTTTCTAGTTACAAAAGTTTCACCACGTCTTTCAGATTCATGGTTGAATAATATTCCGTTAACAGCAAACATATTATAAGCTTCTCTATAATTCTTTGTAATCCAGAAACCATATAGTTTTGCTACCCCATAAGGGCTCCTAGGATAAAATGGTGTTTTTTCACTTTGTGGGACTTCTAATACTTTTCCATATAACTCAGAAGTAGATGCCTGATAGATTTTTGTTTTATTTTCATACCCTAAGAATCTAACAGCTTCAAGTAATCTTAACGCACCAATACCATCTGTGTCTGCAGTATATTCAGGTACTTCAAAAGACACTTTTACGTGAGACATTGCTGCTAAGTTATATATTTCATCAGGTTTTATTTCCCTTATTAACCTTATGAGATTTGTTGAGTCTGTCATATCGCCGTAATGAAGTTGAACCTTTCTCTTAATGTGCATATCTTTTAAAAGTTCATCTATATATAAGTGCTCTATTCTCTCTGTATTGAATGATGAACTCCTTCTAATTATTCCGTGAACCTCATACCCTTTTTCTACTAAAAATTCAGCTAAGAATGAACCATCTTGACCTGTAATACCTGTAATTAAAGCTGTTTTCATATTGTTTTCTCCTTAATAATTTATTTAAAAGTTCAATTAAATTTTAACCCAAGAATCTGGAACTATATCAATAGGCTTATCATCTGCAAACCATTTTTTTGGAGCGATAACAATCTTTTCATTATTATCAATTAACCAAGCTCCCCACCAGTAAAAAGTGCTATTAACGATAATTGCATGTTGACAGGCTGACATTATAAATAATTCTTCAACATCACTAGTTTGCTCTTCCTCATCACGATAAATAACATCACAATTAAATTCCATGTTATCTTTTACCCACTTAATGTCATTTGAGAATATATAAAAGACTGGATTATCTACTCTTTTCTTAATATAATCAACTGCTCGCAAATAATATTCAGGACCAAAGCTTCCATAGTGCTTTCGACTTTTTTCGGAAGCTAAATAGTCTCCTCTTCTTATCCCTAAAAAAACAGCATTCTGGGTTCTGATTTTTTTTATTGTCTCTTCCGTTTTCTGACTGATTCCACTTTTTAATTTTATTTCTTCCTTGATAATTTCTTCTATCCCTTCTAAATACCTCCATGATTGCCAGTAGCCATCAAAATAGTGGTATTTGAGAAGATTTTCAGGATTCCTATACCCTCTATCTGACTCATAGAAATAATTTTTATTAAATGTTTTTTCTACAAATATACTCCCTTTATATACTAAGCTCATAGGATTACCCGAGTGTTCAAAATAGCAAATATTTCTCAATTCATTTTTTTCAGCCTTATCTATTTTAACATTTAATTTTTCAATCCTTGGTACACGAATATTATCGTTCTTTACATCATTGTAATATGATAAATCAGCCTTTACATCAGTGCATTGGTACTTAATTTGTAAGGCCTTAAGAAAGGAATATTGAAACAATTGATTCCCTAAACCACCTTTAAATTTTACAATCTTCACAAATAGTGTCCTCACTTTCATAAAAACTTGTGCTGAAACATTTTTCAAATATTTTAATAGGTTTTGGTTTAATAATTTCCTATTTTAATAAGACTATATATTAGCAATTTTTCATATAAAGTTTTATCAGTAGATTTTTTATCATAGTCCTTTAATTTCTATTAAGATCTTTTATCTTATCGTGATAAAACCCAAGTTTTAGACTTATAATTATTTGTTTTATAAAGTACTTTAACTTCAAAATAAAAACCAATTCATTATAAAAAGCAGTTCAATAATCAAACTAATATTGACCCTGATTGTAATTAGCGAATTTATAGATACATAGAATTATTTATCTACTATTAAGAGAATCCTGCTCCCTCACTGATTACTTAAAAGATAATCATGTAGTTGCCTTATGGTAAAGAACACTGCATTTAAAATCAAACGTACCCGATACCAACTATCTACCTATTATTTTGTTATATAATACTTCCTTATATTATTAAAAACATAAAACAAATAATAATATACACATTTAAAGAATGGTAATTTAATAACGTTTCTATAATTAGACCACTGTCTTTTTAGTGCCTTCAATTTATTATTAGATAGGGACCCCTTAACCCTCCTATACTCAGCGAGACTTTCATTTAAACCATAGGCAATATGCCCCTTTTTTAAGAGCAATAGCCAAGTTAAATTATCTTGCCCACGTCTAATCAATGGCATTCTGAAGTCTCCAATAATTTCCTTATCGATCAAAACTGTCAAACAACCAATTACAGTATTTTTAAGCGCTTGATTATAATTAAGCTTATTTGGGACTTTAAATATTTTTTCTATTGCATTACTCTCGTCTTTCATATATTCATAACTAGTAAAGGTAAATCCATAGTTGTTATTTATCATAAAATCAAGTTGTTTTTTTAGCTTATGTTTATTCCATCTATCGTCAGAATCTAAAAATGCTATAAATCTACCTTTTGCATTCTCTAAGGCCACGTTACGTGCAACAGCAGCACCAGAATTTTCGCTCAAATTAATAAGTTTAATTCTTCTATCATTTTTGACATATTCTTTTATAACATCTTCTGTATTGTCAGACGATTTGTCATTAACAATAATCATTTCCCAATTTTGATACGTTTGTTCTAATACGCTATCAATTGTGTCTGCTATATATCTCTCACAATTATATGCAGGTGTAATTATAGAAACCAAATTGCTATCCATATTTATGTCTTTCCTTCCCTGATTACTTATTTGAAACTTTTCCTTCAGGTTTCCTCGTTCTACCTTCAACAACACCCTCGCTCTTTGCAACACTTATGATCGTACCAAAGAAACATTTTATATCCAACCATAAGCCAATTTTTTCTACATACTCCCCATCTAACCTTGCCTTTATCTCAATAGGTAGTTCGTCTCTACCATTGATTTGCGCCCAACCTGTTAATCCTGGTGGGATGTCGTTTGCACCGTACTTATCACGTTCAGCAATAAGATCATACTGATTCCATAACGCAGGCCTAGGACCAATAATACTCATCTCTCCAACAAAGATATTCCAGATCTGAGGAAGTTCATCTAATGAGGTTTTTCTTAAGAACTTCCCCATTTTAGTAATGTATTGCTCTGGGTTATCTAATAGGTGTGTTGGTGTATCCTTTGGAGTATCAATTCTCATCGTACGGAATTTCAAAATATTAAAATGTGTCTTGTTAATTCCAACACGCTTTTGTTTGAAGAGGACTGGACCTCTTGAATCTAATTTAATTCCTGCAATTAGAATTAAAAAAATAGGGGACAGTACAATCAACCCTATCAATGAAAGAACCATATCTATTAACCTTTTAATTTTCATGTACATCTACGCTACACTCCTTGAAAATTTTTTTTAGTTTGTTAGTACTTAACTGGAACGCTCATTCCAACCAACTACTAACCTACTAAACTCATCTATTATTAATAGCCACCTCGTAATATCTATTCAATCAACAACATTCAATCACAAAGGTTTTTCATTTCAACCTCAATCTCAACCGTGTTTCTTCCTATTAAACTACCATTCAATCAAACCTTATAAACTACTAAAAACACTCAAAAACCTTATGCACCAAGGCTTCCAGCATGTTATCTGTTTACGATAGTCAGTTCCGACTTTTTATTCAATCATTTTTTATTTTTTAGGAATTCGAAAAGCCCGTCAAATCAACGTTTTCAAAATTTACATTTCCATAAATTAGGGTAAAAATAGCCATTTTATCTTTTTATACTAACAAAATGGTACTATGTTAAATAGATAAAATCCATATATTGTATATTTAGTGGATTTTTCGACAAAAAATATACAATATGTTGTGGTTATCTGATTACGATAGTCAGTTCCCCATAACCATTCAATCACATCAGATTAACTTCTACAATTAACCTAAAGCATACTAACAGCTAGAAGAATGGAACACCTGGATCTTCTTCTTCGTCCCCGGCATCATCTTCTTCAACATTCCCTACCGAATGAACGCTACAGAGAACCTCACCGTCTTCATACGTATATCTACCATCATCTGGACAAAGATCTCCTTCGAATTCGTCGAGAGTTTTAGAAAATAAGGTATCTGAATGGTCGATGTTTTCGATCGTTAAATGCATCTCGTACATTCTTTCGACTATTTTTCGGTTCACTTTACAAACGTCTTTTTTAGTCTTTTCAATTAAGCCTATAACGGAAGGAACAGCAATTGCTGTTAGAATTCCTAAAATAACAACAACTGCAAGTACCTCTACTAATGTAAGTCCTTTATTTGACTTCGCCAACTTAAACAAGATCATTACCACCCTTACACTAGTACTTATGTGTGCTAATATCTAGGTGACTAAATAAGAAGAAAGTTTTTTTATCAGAAGTTGTTGCTATATGTTGGAAGTCAGAAATGACAAAATCGACTATTCTACTTTCCAACTCTTCCAACTTTCTACCTACCAACATACATATTTAAACCTTATCCTTAACCGCCTCAAGCATCTCTTCCAAAAAAGGCACTAACTCTTCACGTAATTCTTCATTTTGCATTGCGAATTCTAATGTTGTTTTTACAAAACCAATCTTTTCTCCAACATCATATCTTTGTCCTTCAAAATCATAAGCAAAAACACGTTGGATTTCGTTTAACTTTTGAATCGCATCAGTTAGCTGAATTTCGCCACCAGCACCGGTTTCTTGTTTATCAAGATACATAAAGATTTCTGGTGTTAAAACGTAACGACCCATAATTGCTAGATTCGATGGCGCTGTACCTTGTGCAGGTTTTTCAACAAATTGGTTCACACTGTAGCGTCGTCCGGTTTTCGTAATCGGATCAACAATTCCGTAGCGATGTGTTTCGCTATCTGGCACTGTTTGTACACCGATCACCGATGCTGTTGTTTCTTCATATTGTTCTATTAATTGCTTTAAACATGGCTTTTCTGATTGAACAATATCATCACCAAGTAATACAGCAAATGGCTCATCACCGATAAACTTACGCGCACACCATACCGCATGTCCTAATCCACGCGCTTCTTTTTGGCGAATGTAATGAATATCGACCATATTCGAAGACTTACGTACTTCACGAAGGAGTTCCACCTTGCCTTTTTCCATTAAGTTTTGCTCTAATTCAAACGCCATATCGAAGTGATCTTCAATCGCACGTTTTCCTTTTCCAGTAACGATAATAATATCTTCAATTCCTGAGGCAATTGCCTCTTCGACGATATATTGAATCGTTGGTTTATCCACGATCGGTAACATTTCTTTCGGCATCGCTTTTGTCGCTGGTAGGAAACGCGTTCCGAGGCCAGCTGCAGGAATGATTGCTTTACGTACTTTTTTCATTTTATAACCTCCTTTGGGTGGTTGGTTCGTTGGTTAGTGGTTAGTTGTTTTGGTTGGTTGTTACTTTTAAACTAGTAATTAACATGCTCAAAAAGTCAGATGCACTTTTAGTCAACTAATAGCTAAAATAGAAACCTAATTAACTCGTAATTAACTAGCTGGTTTGTTTTCCCTAACTAACAAACCAACTAACCAACTATCAAACTAACCACTACCCAACCTCAACCAATTCTTTATTCCTAAAATTAGCTATATCCAATAACTGATTTCTAAGTTCGTCCTTATTAAGTACATCAAGGGTTTCTACTAACCGATGACATACCCCAATATCAACTAACGGTGTCTTCCCTATGTAGATTTTCGGGAACACTTGTTTATCGTGAACTTCGTCTTTGCCGAGTAATTCTTCATACATTTTTTCACCAGGTCGCATGCCTGAGAAGACGATTGGGATTTCTTCTTCGGTATAGCCTGATAATCGAATTAAGTTTTTCGCTAAGTCAACGATTTTTACGGGCTCGCCCATATCGAGGACGAAGATTTCACCGCCTCTTGCTAGGGCCCCTGCTTGTAGTACTAGTCTTGATGCTTCGGGGATCGTCATAAAGTAACGCACCATATCCGGATGGGTCACAGTGACTGGCCCACCTTCTTGAATTTGCTTTTTAAATAGTGGGATCACACTGCCGCGACTTCCGAGTACGTTTCCGAAGCGTACCGCCACGAATTTAGTGTCACTAACAATATCCATATGCTGCACGACCATTTCAGCGATGCGTTTCGTTGCCCCCATGACGCTCGTTGGGTTCACGGCTTTGTCTGTCGAGACCATAACGAATGCGCGAACATGAGCCTCACTAGCGGCTTCAGCGGTGTTTTTCGTACCGATGACGTTGTTTTTCACCGCTTCTTCAGGGTTTCGCTCCATTAACGGGACGTGTTTGTGTGCAGCTGCATGATAAACGACATCCGGTGAGTGTTTTTTCATAATCGAGAACATTTTCTCGCGATCTTGAACATCAGCAATTTCCGTTTCGACGTTAATACTCGGATAATCTTTCTTTAATTCAAGCTCAATCGCGTAAATGCTATTTTCACCATGTCCTAATAGAATGATCGTATCAGGATCAAACTTACAAACTTGACGGCAAACCTCAGATCCGATCGAGCCACCGGCACCTGTAACGAGAATTGTTTTATTTGTAAGCTTTTGTCCAATTTGTTTCGTATCAAGTTCAACAGGGTCTCTCCCTAATAAATCCTCCACCTCGACATCGCGAAAGTTCTTTACAGATACTTTTCCGACCATGAGATCTTCTAGCATCGGAATAATTTGCGTTCTTGCTTTCGTTCGCGAGCACTGTTCAAAAATATCATTTAATTCCTTTTTACTTAACGATGGGATCGCAATAATAATATGTTTAATGTCATTATCTTTGACGACTTGTTCAATATCAGCACTTGTCCCAAGTACTGGTATACCTAACACTTCTAAGCCTTGCTTTAGGGGATCGTCATCAATAAACGCGATTGGCGCAAGTTCAGCATCATGATTTTGTTGCAGCTGCCTTACAACCATCGCACCCCCTGCACCTGCACCGATAATTAATGTTGGAATTTGATCGTTTCTTCTTTTCATATATGTGTCACGATATAAGCGCCACGAGAAACGAGAACCGCCAATTAATAAAATGTGCAACATCCAAGTAATCACTAACGTTCGTATAAAAATGTTTTGATTAAAAATAAGTTGAACAATAGCTGTAACAATAACGGAAAATGTGACTACTTTAAAAATCGCTGATAACTCTCCAATACTCGCATACTGCCAGACACGATTATAAATCTTGTAACGATTGGCAAAAAAGTGATGACTAACAAGTAGTGATATCGAACTAACGACAAGTACTGAAGTAAAAACATTCGCTGAAGCAGATAAAAGAAAATAACTTACGAAAATCGATAAAATAACAATCAACGAATCCATTAAAACTAACGAATACAATCTCGTTTTATACGTCAACAAGCGCACCTCCATGAATTTTTTTCAATAATAAAAGTTTAAGCAAACAAGCTTATATTAGCTCCTCTTGCTTAAACTTTTATTAACGGTCGACAACATACGACAAAAGAACTCGACCCTTGTCGAAAATTTGTATAACTTAACCGACTTTTACACTTTTCTCCAAATGCAGTCAGTAAAAAAGCTCGGCTCTCACCACAACACGTGAAGAAAGCCATAGCTCTTATTCATACCCCCCTAAAAAATTAATTAGGGAGCGTATGAATAGTTAAAGAGGCATCAAACCTCACCTCACACCACACCACTGACGAAAGAACGTCTAAGGTTGTTACACCCTTAGCGCAGCCGAGTACCTCCGTTGATAAAGGTTAGGAGGTATTACCTGTTAAAAATAAATAGTTTTGAGTTTTGAATGTTGAGTTTTGAGTTTTGAGTTTTGAGTTTTGAGTTGGTGAAAGTATCTCAGCGATGTTTTTATTCCACCGAAGATGTATCTAAATCTATTACCATTGAAAAAAACTTAGAAGAGCACTGCTTCGAAGCATTTGCTCTCAAGTAACTCAACACTCAAAACTCAACACTGAATCTACGTAGCTTCACCCACAAACAACTCAACACTCTTCACTCAAAACTCAACACTAACTCAAAATATCCCTAGGAACTTCTTCCTAACAACGCGCTCGGGTGGTTCTGTGTATACGTGGCTACCTCTCACTAGTAATTCGGCATTTTCTTGAAAGAAGTAGCGGTGAGAAGTGCCAAACTGTTTTTCCACTGTCTCCATCGCTTCTCTTAAACGAAAAGAACGGCTACTCGTATTGTGGGCATCTGAAGCTACGAAATGGATCAGTTTGTGTTTGATCAGTTCATTTGAGAACTTTTTAATTTTTTTACCGAAGTGACCTGTGATACTTGAAGCTGTGACTTGGGTTAAAGCCCCATTTTTCACAAGCTTGTACAGTAAATCAGGCGTTTCAATAATTTCTGAGTTTCGTTCCGGATGAACGATAATCGGAGTCAACCGGTTTAGTTGAAGATCATAAATCAATTGACTCGTATATCGCGGAACGTGATTTGAAGGTAGTTCAATAAACACATATTTGTTGTCATCGGTTAATGTTAAAATGTCTCCGTCAGCGATGCTCTTGACCATTTCGCCATGTATACGTGTTTCTTGCCCTTGTAATACGACAAGAGGAATATTTGCGGCTTGTAGTTCTTCATTGAATTGATTTACTCTATCAATAATGGTTTCTTTAGTATTTTCATAGGCACCGTTAAGATGATGAGGTGTAGCGATAATTTCTGTAATCCCTTCTTCAACAGCTAACTCAGCCATTTTTAGCGCATCATCTAACGTCTTCGGTCCGTCATCAACACCAGGTAATATGTGGCAGTGGATGTCAATCATTCGCAATACCCCCAAAACTTATGATAAATCGCAAAAAAATTGTAACGAATAGAAGTATTTTACCATAAAATTGGTACTAGGCGGGAATTGATTACTAGGTAAATAATACTATTTCTCTCCGTAATAATAGTAATATTGACTTTGTTTCACTTCTTTTTGGTTCAAAACGACACCTAAAACCTTTGCTTTCGCATGTGTTAATAGTTCTTTTGCCTTAATTGCATTATCTCGTTCTGTTTTCCCACTTTTGACAACTAACACAACGCCATCTAATTGATTCGCTAAAATTTGCGCATCAGTCACCGCCAAAACTGGTGGTGTATCAAATAGAACAACGTCAAAATGAGTCGTCGCCTCTTCGATCAGTGCATTCATTGATCTAGACCCTAACAATTCTGCAGGATTGGGCGGGATCGGTCCACTAGCTAATACGTGTAAGTTTTCTACGTCTGTCTCTTGAGTGGTCGATAGCAATTCTGTTTGTTTCAGTAATACATTCGTCAAGCCTACTGTATTGGCAACCTGGAATGTGTAATGTACCGTAGGCTTCCGTAAATCGGCATCAACAAGTAACACTTTCTTCCCTTGCTGAGCCATAACAACCGCTAGATTAGCAATCGTTGTTGACTTTCCTTCGGCTGGTTCTGAAGATGTGACCATTAATGAACGCAATTCACCTTCAACAGCTGCAAATTGGATGTTCGAGCGGATCGTTCGGTACTGCTCAGCAACTGGTGATTTCGGTGTGGCAACTGTTGTTAGCTTTCGATTTTTAATTTGACTAATTTTTTGGTTTTTACGTAGCAACAATGTCACTTCCTAACTAATTTTCTCTAGTTTATTTTTGGGCGAACTTTTATCTTTTGTTTCATTTTCGTGTTCAATGACTGGAATAACTCCTAGGATCGGTAACCCTAACGTATCTTCTACATCTTGCTCGGTACGTAACGTATTATCTAAAAATTCAAGTAAGAAGGCTAAACCGATAGCTGCCATTAAGCCGACCACAAAGGCAATCGCCATATTTAAATTCGGTTTTGGATTAATGGGTGAGCTCGATGCTTCAAGCTCTGCTGGTGATAATACATGAACGTTATCAACGCGCATTAATGTATAGACTTCACGTTGGAACACTCGAGCAGTCGTATTGGCAATTTCAACCGCCATCGCCGGATCTGTATCTGTCACTCTGATCGTTACGACTTGGGAACGCCCTTCTTGGGCAACAGAGATTTGCGAGTTTAAGGCACGATGAGAGCGTTCGAGTGCAAGTTCCTCTATTACTTGATTTAAAATGTACGGACTTTTCATGATGACGTTATACGTATCAATATATTTCGCATCAGAATCAAAAGCCATGGCTGCAAGGGAGGCTGCTCCTGTCGCTTGCTGACTCACTAACACTTGTGTTTGCGTTTGATATGTCGGTGTTATTGCATAAAATGTGTAAACAGCACTGGCGACGACAGCGAGTATCGTAATGGAAATAATCATCCATATTCGTTTTTTTAACGTGTCAAATAGTTCCTTTAGGCTAATTGTTTCTTCCATAGCTTCCTCCGAATATCTTATTTTTCTACTAAACTCGTAAAATTATAACATAATTTTAAGTATAAAGTTAGGTGTATTTGTAAATTATTGTTTGAAAATGATGGTTTTTAGGGTTTCAATTAACTAACAAACGAACCATCTTTTCCCAAAAGAAGATCCCAAGTAAATATTACTTGGGATCTTTTCGTATTAGTCTATAAATCTAATAAACTTTAAGAAGTTATCTAATAACTTCGCTGTTTGTGCACGGTTGTTAATGTTCTCTGGACGGAAGTGTTGATCTGTTCCACCGACCATGACTCCTGCTTGAAGTAATAGCTCAACATCTTCTGTAAAGCGAGGATTTACTTTCGCATTATCAACAAAGTATGAAATGTCTTCTTCAGACAATCTATTTTCATTGTAACCGATATGACGTAGCGCACGAGCGATCATCGCTGCCGCTTGTTCGCGGGAAACTGTTTCATACGGCTTAAAGGAACCATCCGTATATCCTTCAACAATTCCTGCTTCAACCGCTGCTGTTAATTCAGGAACAAACCATTCGCCACCATTTACATCAGAAAATTCGTCAACATACTCAGTATCTGTTGTAAGGCCTAAACCTCTAGCAAGTAAAGCAATAAGTTGGCTACGGTTTGTTTCACCCATTGGTCTGAATGTTCCATCTGTATATCCTTGAATGACATATTTCGATGCTAGCTTTTCAATTTCCTCTTGTGCCCACTCTTCGACTTGTTCTAAGTCTGAGAACGTCATTTCATTTTCAACTAATGTATAACTAGAGTTTGTTAAACTTCTAAACGTTGCACGGTTTCCGTTAAACGTTGTCGGAACCGAACGGAACGTGCCATCATCCATTAATTGAACGGCCGTCGTGTTTTTCGGGTTAAGGTCTTTATCAGCCACGATTTCACGCTCAACAAATGAGTTAAATCTAGTCATCTCAACTGACTTATCACCAGAAGATGCCGTCACTTTAAATTCAACAATTCTTGAAACCGGACGTAATTGTCTCGTTTCGATAACATTGGCTCTATCTTGCCCTTCTCTTACCGAAATTGAAATCGATACATCTTCACTGGCCTCAACACCTAGTTGTGCCGCTAAACTTTCTGTATTAACTTCTCTTACAGGTAAACGGTAAGAGCCTTCGTTTGAAGAAACTTCCACTTCAGCGTTAGGGTTACGCTCACTGACAGAAGTAAATGCTTTTACCGGAACACGAACTTCTGCTACTTCACCTGCTTCAGTTGTTACCGCAAACGAAACGCGATCGAACTGTTCTACCGTTTGAAGGGATTCGTTAAGCTTGTCTGCATCAACGGTCACCACTTGTCTTGAAGTTCCATCTTCATCTTGAACTCTTTCTACCGTTTTCGCTTCTTCAGCTACAGGAACTGAAATTGGCTCTGGTTCTGTTGGTTCAGTCGTATCTTCATCTCCTGACCCATCTTCATCAGTTGTATCCTCGTCACCAGTTTCGTCTGGATCTGTTGTGTCTTCATCGCCTGGCTCTCCACCATCGATTGGATCTTCATCATCAATTGGATCCTCATCTACTGGGTCTGGATCTGGGTCTGGATCTGTTGGTGGGATAATCGGTGTTACCACTTCGCTAATTACTACCTCGCCAATGAAAACCTCTAAATCTAAAATATACGCCTTAACTGTTGTTGTACCAGCACTTGTTGCCTCGATCATCGCCTTACTAGGCTGTGTATTCGTAATCGTAAAGTTTACAAGCCCAGGTGTCGCTTCCCAAAATGCATTTGTTGCAAGCGGGATAAGATCGTCACCAATTCTCACACTAAGTGTAAGCTCTAGTTCATTACCTACTGTCATTTCAGTAGGAACAACAATTGTCGCTCTTTCACGGAAACCAGCTTGAATGACGATATTTCTTACATTGTTTTCTGGATTAACTGCGTTTCTTACTTCTCTACTAATATCAAAAAGATCCGCAACACCAATTCCTAAATTAGAAAATAGAATACCATCAAAATCTTCGTAAGGCTTGTTAGGTGCTGTAAGGTCTTCGTTAACCGTTCTTTCCACGATTTCTTCTACTGTTGAAGTACCTATTAGCGCCGCTACACCTATTCTCTCTATGAGTCTAGCTTCAAAATCAACGGCAAAATTTAACATATCATCAACCGTTACAGCTTCTTCGAATAAAGCCTGGAACGTATCGCGATGCTTATCACGAAAATCCTCGATCTCTTGCGTTACATATGATTTCTGGTCACCAACATTGGCAGCATTTAATAATACCGCGATGTCTTTAATTGCATCAAGAAACGGCTGTTGATCATTATTTAATTTACTTGCTGCCGCATTAAAAACATCTACTCCTACAATATCAATCCAAGCGTTATCATCTAAATCATAGATTGCTTGACGAACATCACTTACAGCGGCCTTTTCTTCAGCTGTCATGAAATTGTAAGCACTAACTAAACGTTCTGCATATTGGTCAATCTTCGTTTCTTGATTTGTTGCTGCAAATACAGTTGTCCCTACAGGAACAGCTGAAGCTAATGGCGATGCCACTAATGCTGCAGCAAGCATGAGACTTACCGTCTTTTTGCTAAATGGATATTTCTTCATTCCTTTCACTCACCTCTTTACATTAATAAAAAACTTAAATTTTTCATCGTACTAACTTATGTTACATGTGAAATATCAGTAGACCGAGATACGCACATCGGCGCTTTTACTACCTTGTCATTTACTGTATGTATCAAATCGTATCTTTACTAGATACGACTATTAACTCACCACCTTAATCTTTTCTATAGGTGCAATGACTTAGGAAGCAAATACTATAATAGTTCTATTTTAATAGATAACTATATTTAACACAATGAATAATTCTCAAATTTTTGAAGTCATTGTAAGAAATTACACTAATGATAGAGCGCAGAAACTATCGAACTTAGGATTTATCTTTATTAATTACCTACACCAAAAGGGGCACTTTTCATTTATTTATACAGTCTTGAAATACGTTTCCCTAATGATTAATTTATTAAACTAAAAAGACTATTTCGGCGTCGCTCTTTTGCTGTTTCATACGCTTCTATATAAGGATCAGCTTCTTCTACAGAAAAACCGTTTCTTCTTAACTCTTCTTGCATATTTTCATATATGGTATAAACGACGGCATCTGCTTCTACCTCTAACTGTTCTGCCTTTGTTTGATATTTTCTTACAAACTCATCTCTAGAAAATGAGATATCATTGTTCGTGTAAAATTGATGCTCATCATACGCTTCAAGATAAAGATCTTCTAACTTACGATTCTCGATTCGCTCTTGATCGCGAAATTGCAAAAAGTACTTGTCTTTAATTTGACCTAAAGTGAGTGGTTCAAACGCCTCTTCATTGGTCTTATTGTCTTGTTCGGGCGATGTACTTCCACTCGATTTTGTTTCAGAAGGCTTTTCTTTAGTATCACTATTGGACGTTCCCACTTGTTCTGACTTCGTTTCCGTCTTTTGCGCTTTCTCGCTAGATGAGTCATTGGACGAGTCTAGTTCCGACTTTGTTTTTTCATCTTTTTTTATTGTTTCATTGTTCTTTTCACTAGCATTGTTTGTAAATTCGTTTTCACTACGGTCCTCTTTAGTAGATTCATCTTTATCTATGCCTTGTTCCCTTTTTTCCATCGTAACTTCCGCTTCTTTTACGGTTTCATTTACTTTTTCGTTCCAATTAAGGTTGCCTATAATGATAATTGCTACAATAAGGATCCCTGCTCCACTCATTATCCATCTTCTCATTGTTACGTCCTCCTCCACCTATTACTGCATCCTTGTTATCATACCTTTATAGGGCGTTCCATTCAATAGACAGCGGCACTTAAGTCGGTGCTAATTTTTCCCTTTAGGTAATGCGTTGATCACCGTTCGAAGCATGTCTCCTCCAAGTTTATTTAAGATGCCTTGATTAAAAAAGCGGTAAAAGTCATCGGTTGCAACAGTTTGCTTGTACTTTACTAGGACTTCTTTTATTTGTTGAGGTGTTAGGTCGTGGTGCAGAGCAATTACGATAAAAGGGTGCTCATATTTTTCTTTTAAGAAGATGGCAGCCAAGACGATTAATATAGTGAAATCCTTTGATAATTTTTCTTCTGAATGCAATTGATCGTTTTCATATTTTTCCAAGGCGTGCATCATGTAGTCAAAATAAGCGATAATTCTCTTTTCTTCTCCTAACGTTATCGCGGTATGGATAAAATGAGCGGCTAACTCAAATTGAGTAGCAACTTCATACTCGTTGATGTCGTCATCGTTAATGATCACTTGCTCGCGACTTATTTTTTCGGTAACCGCATGTAAAAACGACAGTTCGTTGCCGTTTTTATTTTGTAACAATTCAGTGGTTGATACACAGCTTTCGATTAGATGAAAAAGGTAGTCAACACTCTTCCCTGGGCGAAGTTGGAGTTGATTTAACTCAGCGTTCGCTTTGGTTATTGGTTTCGTTCGTGCGACAATTTGTTTTATTTCTAACCATTTTTTTTCGCTCAGATAAAGCTCTAGTTGATCGACGATTTCCGCGAGCTCGCTTTTGACTTGCTCTCGTTCAGTGGCTTCATAAGTAAACTGAACCTCACCGTTCGTTAACGAAAGCGATGTTAGCGTTTTTTGCTGTTTTTTCATTGTTTCGCGTAACGTTGTGACAAAGTTTGTATAAAGCAGCTGATAAAACGGGACTAATAGTTGCTCAAGTTGTTTACGTTCGTTTTGTAATACGGCCTTGATGTCTTGCCAAGCTTGGACAATCGGCTCGTTAAATGCATCGTCATGATTTGTTTTGTTTAAACTTTTAATGAGTGTTAATAGCTGCGCTTGGAAGTCGACGCTATTTTTAGTCATTAAGTTGGGAAAGGTCTGCTGAAATTGATCAAACGTTTGATTAAATTTATGGATCGCTTTCGCAATGTTCGCTATTCGTTGATTGAATATCGTTTCGATGTTACTCGTGATGTCTGGATCCATCTTATATGGGGCCTTGTCTTTAATGAACCCTTGTTGAAAAAAACGACCAGTGACCGCTTCATACTCCACCTGAAAATTCACGAACGACCAAATGATATTTATGTCCATGATTAGGAGATTCGGGTCGAGTAATCTCTTTATATCTTGGAGAAGGTCTCCTTGACTTTTTCTATCGATCACATCGTGAAGGTTTCTCTCTAGCTGTTGCAGTTGTAATTGGTGTGACCGGAACAGTTCCTCGAAAGTTCGGTCCGTATTTTTCCATTGTTGTATAGCCGTTTGTTCTAGCTCGTTAGTGATGCTTTTTCCAAGTGGTAATGCGAGCAATGCTAGTTCCGATTTTATTTCTAATTGAAACTGATGTTGGTTGATCGGATCACTTAATTCGCACCATTCATTGGAGACGATTTGTTCAAAAACTTCTATCGGATTAAGGACGGGCTTTTTTTCAACAGTTGCTTGCTTTTCGGGTGCTTCTATATCGATTTCTTTGTTTTCATTGATAAGGCGGAACCGTTGAGAATCTAGTAGCAATTCAACGGTTTGATGTTTTTGTAAATTAGGCTGTAAGGCCATAGTAAGAACTCCTTTAAGTTAATTAAGATTAGTCATACAAAAGTACTATATACCTACTAAATATTATCATAGATCCTAGTTTTGGAAAATAGCTTAGCTAAAACTAGCAAGGTCCGCATCGTAATGATACAACTCGAAGCTGAATAAAGAAAAATCAAACTAGAAGAAGAAACTTTTATTGGAAGTAAATGTATTGTATAATTTTAGTTTAGATATAATGGAGATTAACGGAGCATCATTACAGGAGGGCAAGATGAGGAAACTATTGTTACTATTGTTCTTAATCATGATCGCTACTTTCTCTTCTTCGCCTAGCTTATTAGTGAAAGATCCATCTACGTGGGTTGAAAAGCCGAGGTATGTAAGTGAATTCGACGTGCGTTTTATCGTTGCCTTAGATAGTGAGTTTTATCAGCCCTATGGGTTATTTCGCGACAGTAGTGAGTTTATTTTAAGAAAAATTGGTCATTTTATTGCTTACGCTTCATTGGCGTTGTTATTTTTTGTTAACTTGTGGCGGTTGCGATTACGGTACCGACTATTTTTCTCTTGGTTATTGGCTAGTTTGGTTGGCTTCGCTGATGAGATTAACCAGCATTTTATCATTGGTCGTGATGGGCGGTTAATGGACGTGATCTTAAACTCAAGTGCAGCCTTTACTGCGGTTGTCGTAGCTGCAGTTTTTTTGTTAGTAAAGCGATCGCTCGAAAATCATAAGGTAAAATTTGATCGGCGGTTAAGTGGTTGAGAGGAAAAAGGGTGTTGGCTATAAGGGTTGATTTGGTTAGTTCGTAACGAAATGAAAAAGAGGGGAACTTGATGGCTCGTTTGCGCCATTTAAGATCACCCTCTTTTTCTTTAGTAAACGCGACACGGTTTACTAGAAATTATTTAAAAATCACTAAGTTTTAACGAGTGCCGTGTTGCCTTTTGGTAATACTGTTCCTTCATTTCTTGATCAAGACAATCGTGGTACAGAGTGTAGTTATAGTTCATTAAGCATTTGTGCCATGTACGAGAAATAGATTTTACATATTTTTGCAACATCGCTTCTCCTCCTTCATTTACATTAAAACGACGAAGGTGATAGTATTCGGCAGCTGGCTGACCTATCTGGAAGACTTAGCCCCTTTAGCTTTGCGTCTGTCACCTTTCGATGAAGTTGCCCTTTCGTACGTGCTAATGTAATTTTATGTGGTCACTTCTATTATAAGAGGTTTGGACACAAATGCATTGAGGATTTCTTTCTATTTTCGGTTAGTAAATTATACCTAATTTGGTGTGTGACACCAATGGGACGGTGGGGACAGGTCCACCGTCCCACCAATTTGACCAACAACACTTTTCGAAGTAATTCGCCATAAGGCCACTCGTCCCATTGATAAAGGGTGGTCCCTGATTGGAACCACCCCTTCTTTTATGTATTTAAAACTAATTGTTTTGCGTTCATATAGTTGGTTTCATTAGGATCGTTTTTGTTCAACAGCATCATTTCTATTTGTTTCACTAGTTCTTGTGAGGTTATATTTTCGTTATGATCAGCGAGTGCTCGTACCTCTTGTAAAATTTCTAGTAACTTTTGCTCTGTTAAATGATCGACCATTTTCTTCTATCTATCCTCCATTCATTGTTTATATAATAGACACTAATGGTATTATATAACAATAAATTCAATAAAACTACTATTATTGTATAAATATGGTGGAGCGGTGAGCAGGTCTGATGTGCCACCGTCACATCAATTCGATCACTAACACTCTGGATATTCCAGTAATTTGTTAATTGCTTAAATTACTTGGAAAACTACTTTCACCTTAGCAGATAGGTTTTTGAGAAGATAGAGAGGAGAAAATCACTTTATTTTACTCGGTGAGAATGGGACAACGGACCTGTCCCCTCGTCCCCCTTCTCTTGCCTAAACTCTAGTGTACTTGCTACGTCATCCTCACTTAAAGCCGATACATCAGAAGCACGAGGACGCAGGAGAACCGCCCCCTCGCTTTCCTTAGTAAACCATTTCACTAAAAATGAAGATTTACTGACAGTTAAACCGAATACTGTTTCTGATTTGATGTTTCGTCGCTTTTTTTCTAACTCATGGACCAGTTGGGTGACTCTATGTGCTAAATAAGCGAAACCTTTATCAATACGTACGACATTCAACACTTGTTTGGCGACGTTTAACTGATCTTCTTGGTGGAGCTGGACATAGCATTTGATCGGCAGTTCAGCTAGATGATTGGCAAATGCATGAATATCATTTTGCGACGACGGTAATGAAGCGACATGTTTTTCAAGCTTGTATGAAATCTGCTCCATATCCTCAAGTACCTCATCAAAATATGGGTAACTTGTCTTCTTCTTAAACACTTCATGAGCAACGGCTACCTGCCCTTCTTTGCCTAAGTTCATAAATGCATTACCAACATGTTCAATTACGTTATGAAATAGTTCATCAGCCGTAGCTGCACTTTTTACTTTTTCAAGTACGGACTGGTTGCCGTTCAACGGTTTTTCCGTCTCTGCTTGCATTGACGAAATTAATTCAACAGTTTGCTCATGTAGCTGTGTTTTTAATGGACACGCTAATGAATCCGAGAGCCGCATTAATTGGTGCTTCGCTTCTACTATGGAATCAACGTTAGTAATTGCTCTTTTGATAAAATACAAATTAATCATAGAATGAATTCGTAATAATAAGTCCTCTTTTTCTTTTAGAGCAAACATAAAGCCTTTTGTTATATTTTCAAGGGAGACTAATAAGTCTTCTTGAAAAACTGCCCCTGCTTCTAGCTCTTTTAACTTTTCATTAATACGATCGTATAATATTTTTTCATCTTTATGGAATGTAGATGTTACATTTAGTAACGTATTCTCTATTTGAAATTCTACTTCCGCGACGCTATTAGGTAATGATTCGAAATCTACCACGAACTTGTAACCTCCTAAACCTCTATCCACTCATTATAATATTAATTCTGCTTGTATTAAAGGTGATTTTTCGAAGCGGGTTTATTTGGAAGAAGCGTGCGAACCAGCCTATGCTCTCTCCGCCCCCCGCACACCATCGAGGGACAATGGACCTGTCCCCCCGTCCCACTTCCAATTATTACTACAACTATTAAATAGAAATATTCTTCCAAAAACTAATAGATTTCATGTATAATACAATAGTGCAAGTTGTATATATGGAGGGCATTATTGATGAAATTAAACCATTGGTTATTTCTATCAGTTATAGGCATAATCGTTGTAGGAAGCTCAATATTTATTTTTAACGCGAATGATTCAAGTGTCGCAAAAAATGAAATTGAGACAGAAATTAGTGGTACTAATGAAGTTAACGATTCCGAAACTGAAGTTGAAACATTTTATAATGATGAGATTGCTCAAATAATCGTTGCGGAAGAAGAGGCGGTTGAAAACGCAAAAGTTTATGTTCAAGGTGACACTGTTTATGTTGAACTAGAATTGTCGGATACAGCAACGGACGAAACGATTTCAGAGCTTACTGATCGTCTGAACGTTAAAGTTAAAGAAAATTATGAAGAAGAAAAAGTGAATGTGATCGCTAAGAAAAGCGAAGAAACAGTCGCTAATATTACCATTGAAAAAGATGGTTCTAAGACAGAAAATCCGAAAGATAATACAGAAACGAATAATTCTAATGAAGAAGTTGGAGGAGAAGAAAAAATGACAGCATTAAACACTTTAGGTGAAGGCTTTAGAATTGACGATAATACTGCATTTGGTTCTTGGGGAGTTAGCCTATACTTAAGTAAATTACCTAAGGAATTAAAAGACGTACAAGAATTTACTCTTGAAGTTGCTGGTGAGCGTTTTAATTTTGAAATTAACAAGTTTGATGCTGATGTGAGGACTGCACAAATTCCTGAAAGCTTTACTGAAGAGCAAGTTCAAAACGCGAAGGTTATATATTAATAGCTTTGCAATTAAAAAAGGACCTTATCACTTTAAAATGTGATAAGGTCCTTTTTTCAATATTTACTCCTGGGACGAGGGGACAGGTCCAGCGTTCCACCAATTCGACCAAGAGATTTATCCCCAACCTCTCGCACTACTGTAATGGGACAACAGACCTGTCCCCTCGTCCCAGCCAACTTAAAAAGCAGCCACTTGATAATCAAGTGGCTGCTTTCGTTTTCTTACTAAATTTTTAAACTTTTTTACTACCGGTATTATTCGTTACTTTTAGTTTCGTCGGTAGTTGAACTTTCTGATTCGTAATCGTCTAAGTCATCTTCTTCATCAACTTCTACGACGTCGTCATCGTCTTCCTGATCTTCATCCGTAGTTTCGTCCGCATCAGCATCTTCCGATTCAGTATAATCGTCTGTTTCGTCGGCTGCTGGATCATTTTGAACAGGATCGTTTGATTCAATATCGTCTTGGTCAGAATCTACTGTTTGTGATTCTATTTGGACCTCAACTACTTTATACATTACTTCTAACCCTTTTGAGAAAGAGAGAAGCACCGCTTCATAGACGTTCTGCCCTGTCGTATTTAACTCAGTTAAGATCACTGTTCCTTCTTTTTCATCGATGGTCAGAAAACTGGCATTGAGATCTGGGTCTGTTGTAGCGTCTTGCAACGGTACGATTGTAATCGTTGTATCTGCTGTCTCACCGTCAACTAATTGAATGATGAGGTCAGTAACGTCGCTTCCTTCTGCTACAGATGCGCCAATCGTTGCAAGGTCAACGTATTTGTCGATTTCAGTGATGAGAGATTCATGGTTAAGTTCACTCAGTAACGCTTGAGCTTCTTGAGTAAGCCATTCTAAATGGCTCTTCCACCCATTTTCATCACTTAATAGCTCTACTAACGACATTGCATGATCAATATCCTTTTGAGTGACTCCGTCGACTAATTCATCTCGACCTGTTTCCCTATTATATGTCAATAGGCTTTCGGCTGCTTCTCTTGCGTCTTTCGCTTCAAAATCTTCTTTGATCCATGAAATGTCATTGATCAAAGAATCTCTTACCTTTAAATCTTCAGATAATGCAAGGATTTGTGTTTCTACGTCCACAATCTCAGCTTCCGTCAGATCCGAGCGAAGAACATAATGATCATGGTCCTCCTCATAATAATCATAGTCCTCTTCATAATAATCATCTTTATGGCTAATTGTTTTAACAATAAATAGTGAACTATAAGCCTCGATAACCGACCGAACGTCATCACGAAGATGTTCATATAACGCATTGACATTCTCTAAAAGTCGTTCTTTATTATGATTTCTTTCAGGAAGTGCCTCAACCTTTTCTAAGATGAGATCAATATCTTCTTGTGAAGCGGTTGGATCGACATAGGTGTAGACGACTTTAATACGACGGATATCATCATAAATTTCCTTAGCTTCCAACCAATTTAATTCATTCATTAATCTGTCCTTGAAAGAAGAATCCTCAAGTGCTGTTACCACCGCTTCGAACTCTGCAATTTGTTCTGGCGTTATATCCTTAGAGAATTCGCCCCACTCGTTAATTAGTGAGTAGTAAACTTCGATGGCTGCTTTTCCTTCTGGTGTTACTTGTGGATAGGCTTCGTCTACTCTTGATAGAAGCCAATTTCTGTGCCACCCATCAGGTAAAAACGTGATTAATTCGTGAATCACATCAAGATCAGCCTCAGTCACTGATGGACGAACATATCCATGTTGGTCATCAAAGAAAAATTCTACTAAGTCCTCAACCTCATCAACACTATTTGCGAACTGCTGTACAACATTACGAAGGTCGTTCTCAATTCTTTCTTTGAAATACGTTCCCTGTTCCAATTCGCCGATCGCTTCTTGAAGTGCTAGAATATCTTCAAATTCAACATCGCTGTTCAGGTGGTAATCCTCTTCTAAAATAGATCTTAGAAGTGTAATTGCCGCAAAACCTTCTGGTGTTATTTGATCATAAGCACTATTGATTAAATCGTGTAAATACTCTTTTTCTTCGTAGCTATCAGGAAGCTGGTCTACTAATTCGCTGGCTTCATCAATTTCTGCTTCTGTTGTTCCTTCTTTAACATATTGTAGTTTACCCATTAAGGAGAAGACCGCTTCTTCAATTTCAGATACTGGTACTTCTGTTGTTTTAGACTTAAACAAGGCGCCTTCTACGTCTTGTTTAGTGTAGTCGTCGGCTGGTACTGATGTCGATAATATATTGGAATTGTATGGGTTTTCTATAAACTCGAATTTATTCTCTTCAACTACCAATACAAATCCCGTAGCACCTGCAAAGCCTTCAGGTAGTGAGTCTAAATAAATGTTTACACCCCAAGAGCCGAATTGTGAGTTGTCATCGATACGGTATGCATGTTCACCAAGGTCAGCTAAAGTCGAAACTGTTTCGTCAGTTTCTTCGTCCTTTCCTTCATCAACTTCTTCAACTACAACTTCACTAGTTAAGCCTTCAGTAAAAGTTACATCAACTTCTTCATTAGCAACTACGAAAGATAATAAGTTAGTACCAGCAGGAACCTCTTCAAAAGTCGCAGTGAAAGTGTCATCCGTTATAGTAGCGTGCGTGTACACCTCATCGTTTAATGCTGGCATTGCTAATGCGATTATTAGCTCATTATCAGTAAAGTTGTCTACTGTACCTTCGACGGTAACTGTATTACCTGAAACAATGACGTTTGTAATGTTAATGTCAAACGCTTCAGGAGCCTCAGGTAAATCTACGTTGATTTGACCCTCGTAATAGGCGATCGCACGATACCATCGGTCATAATAAACGACCAACACATGCTGCCCATTTTGAGTTTCTGTTAACGCGTACGTTCCACTAGTTTCAAAAGGTACACTATAAACTACAGGTATACCATTCTCACTTAAATCGAACACTTCATCTTGAGTATACACTTGATAGCTCCAGTAATTTTGGTTATCGTTTAATACTTCTGATGTATCAATGTGTAATGAAAGCTCTTGAGTTATTTCATCAAACTCAACCGTTACAGAATTGCCAAACTCTTTTGGTGTTTGACTGAAAAGTACAGCTTTCGTGACACTTGCAGGGGTGTCACCAGTTTCTTTATAACGAATATAGGTCCAGTTCCCCCCTTCAAATACCGGTGGGTTATTTGGATCATAAGTAACCCAATCCTCATTTGAGCTTCTTCTATATTCCATCGTTTCATCAGCATCAATGAAAACATTATTCCAGTCATCGATCGTTACGTTTGGTGCCGCTGGAAGATACTCAAATTCTTCCGTATATTCGACTAAGTCATCACCAATTGAAACTTTGATTTTGTAAGTTCCATAAGCAATTTCCGATGGGAGATGATTAAAATTAACAAACTGGCTAGAATAATTACTAAAAATGTAACTAGTCTCAACATACGTATTTTCTAAAGATGTTCCATCAGTATTTACTAGTTCATATGATACTTCCTGATTATTATCTACTAGCCTTGTGTCCACATATACTTCAACCGAACGACTCATTTCATAAATTGTAACACTGTGAATAGTTTGATATGGCTCGATTAGCTCTACTGGCAATGATGGTAATGAAATCTCTCCATTTGAATTCACCGCATAAGCGACATACGTTCCTACAGGTAAACCCTCTGTATTGACAAAATGGTGGCTACTATAAGAATGTTCATTAGTGATTATTGTTTCACCATTTTCTGCATCAACAATATCGATTAAATCTTGTTCTGATTGAATATCGCTAGCCTCACTTTGTAACACTAAATAAAGTTTGCCACCAACAGACCCAACTCTTAAATCATCCCCTTGCATAAGTGGTTCATTAGGGAACGTTTGAGCAATTAAATAAGGTAAATTATTTACTTCAGTTACCGCATCTCTAAGACTAGTAAATGTTAATGGACCCTCGTCTTTAATCATTTTTGCAAATGTAACTAGATATTGCTGCATTCGTTGTTGATCAATGAAGGAATTACTTACCAACCTCAATTCATCATACGTAACGCTAAATGTATCCGTATTAATTTTCTCTAACGCTTCATCTCTAATTTCATCGTTTACAGTATTAACGATACTATGCATTTCGTTGTGTGTTAATGGACCACTGGCTACAATTTCATCGCTAATTGCCGTACGGTAGCGCTCAAAGTGCTCATCATGTTGAAAATGAACTAAATTCCTTAAATTTTGCTCTGTAAATGTGTACGGATGGTCGTTAATAGCTGCAAGTCTTTCTTCATGGATCGCATCGTTGACCGCGTTCACTGTTGCAATGATTTGCTCTCTTGTTAGCGGGCCCTCATTTTCAATAATTTTAGCATTAATGGCTTCTCTGAAACGTTCGAGATTACTTAAAGCGACATTGAAACCAATTAACACATTAAGCTCATTAATCGTAAATCCTGTAGGATTGTTATTAATCGCTGCTAACCGTTCTGCAAGCAGTTCAGCATTGACGTCAATCACTAATGCATACAAATTCTCAACAGTTAATTCAGTGTCATCACTTACAAAATCCTGAATTGCTACAGTATATTGGTCGCGATTATTCCAAAATACAATGGTTTCAGCAGGCTTGAAATGATAATTAATTAAATGTCTCAATTTATTATTATCAATGGTCTCTTCACTAGAACCGAATTCAGCTAAATAGTCCTCTGTTGTATCGTTATTTACCTCTAATACAATGTCTAATACAACTTCACTATTTAACTCAGTACCTGAATTAACCTCTTCCCCAATCGCTTCACGATAACGATCAAGAATACCACCGAAGACATTTTCTGCACCAACTACTTGTCGTAAGTCCCATTCACTAAAACTAGTTAGATTTGACGTTAATCGGTTAATGCTTACTTCCTCATTGACCTCGATAATTACTTGTTCAATTTGCTCTTTATCTAGTGGACCTTCTAAATCTCTTTTATCTGCTAATGCAGTACGGTATTCCGTCATATTTCCTGAAACGATAAAGTCATAAACATTATCATAATCATCCATGAAGAGGTTAAGAAGCGTAGTCCTATCGACATTGGCCGGATCGTTATTGATTGTATTTAATAGTTCGTTAAAGTTAACTTCTTTCGTTAAAGATGTTAATTCGGAAACTGTAATCATATCTGCTTCTTCTAAGAAAGAAGTTACAGCTTCACGGTATGCCTCAATATTGTCGTTCTTTGCTATAGACCATCCAACAACCCTTCCTAGGTCATCTCTCGTAAAGCTTGATGGGTTATTAATGATCACTTGTAATAGCTCATATTTATTTACGTTATCTACAATTTGTGCAACATCTTCAATCGTTAACGACTCAATAGCTGGGTCAAACGCAGCAGTAATAGCATCTTGGTATTGCTCAAGCCTATTAGAACTCCAACCAACATGACTTCCTGTTCGGGTGAAATTATAGTAATCAAGAACATTATATAAATCGTTCATTGTGAAACTACTAGGATTTTGGTTAATCGCTACTAAGCCTCGATCCCCTCGAACCATGAAGTACACTTGTTGTACCTCTGTAAAACTGATTTCACCATTGTCATCAATCCATTGTGCAATCGCATTACGATAGTCGTAAAAATGGTCAGATTGAATATTCCAAAGTAATGCATTTTCAAGGTCAGTGATTGTAAAGCCATTTGGATCTGCATTAATTGCGGTTAATCCTTCTTCTTTTTTAACCTCTTCGTAAAGGTTGTTACCTTCCCAAATTGCATCGTAGAGTTCCTCTTTTGTTAGAGCATTACCTTTATTTGCAATGGATTCTTGAATGGCTTCTCGATAAAATTCAACACGATCTTCATTAATATAAATTCTGAGATCTTTCATATCTTCGTACGTAAACGTCTCTAGATTATCGTTAATGAAATCGACCGCTATTTGTTCTAACGCGTCCCAATATAGATTGTTCCCATCTCTACTAGCATCCTCTAGATCAGAAATTGATAATTCCTCATCTAGTTCATCTCTTTTCTCAATAATTGCTTGTTGAAGGTATGAGAAACGCTCTTCTCTCACCCATGAAACAGCTTGTTTAAGTGTTTCAAAGTCGAACGTATCAATATTTGCATTGATTTCATCTAACGCAGCTAATCTAACTAAAAATGCTCCTTCTTCAACCGCCTGCTTAATCTCATCTTGTGTTAAGTCACGATTTTCAGCTTGCTTTTTCTCGTAAACTGCTAGCTGATAGTAAGAAACCCACTCTTCACTTCTGTATATACCATAAATTTCTGCTTGATCTAATAGTTCGTAAGCAAATCCGCTTGGATCAGCATTAATCGCATCAATAGCTCGAGCAACCCCTGCATCGTTTACTTCGCTAATGATAGTTTCAAGGTCTTCAACTGTTTCTATTAGATTTCCTTCAGCAACATGATCTTCGATTGCCTCTCGATAAGCTTCTAAGTTGCTATTAACAAGAAGGTTCCAACTGCGTAATACAGACCATAAATCTTCTAATGTGATAGATTGTGGATCGTTGTTGATTTTATTTAAGTCTTCTTGCGCATTGACGTTTAAGACAATACTTAATAGCTGATCATACGTTAAACTACCGTAGTCTTGGTCAGACGTGATGGCCGCTTGGTAATCATTAAAGCGGTCAGAATGTACAGACGCTCTCCACTTAAGAGCTCTCATTAAATCTACACGTGTAAATAAGTTTGGATTGGCATTAATGAATGTCAGTTTTTTGTTACTATTGATATTTTCTACCATTATATATATTTCATGTTGGGTCATATCTCGACCTAACGTTTGTCTATAATCATTTAATCCAAGGCGATAGTCGTCTAAATATTCCTCAAGGCCATTATTATAAGCTACTTGGTTAATATCCGTAAAACTAGCATTGGCTGGATCTTCATTAATACGATCTAATGAAAGAGCCCACCTGTTATCGTTGACCGTTTGAATGGCTTCTTTTACTTCGTCTTTCGTTAATGCTTCACCTTTAATAGATAACTTAGTTGATATTTCATCTCGGTAATCGTCAATAAAGTCACGATTAACGCTAACAGGAATATTAGCATCCCAAATGTGCTCAACTGTGAATGTGTCAGGATTATTATTAATGAATTCAAGAGCAATTAAATCATGTACTTCATAGATTAACTGTTGGATCTCTTGAGCCGTAATAGCTACATCCGACGCCTCCACAAGATCAACAATTGCAGGGCGGTAAGCTTCCATATGTTCTGCCCTATGCCATACTCCTGCTTGATTTAATAGTAAACTTGTGACATTTTCAGGAGTGTCATTGATTTCTTCTATTGCAATTTGGACAAGGTTAGCGTTTACGGTATTAATAATATCTTGTAGTTGATCTAATGTAAGATCGACTTGATTTGTATTCCATTCTTCTAAAATCGCTTCTTCATAGTTAGCAAAAAGCTGCCTATCTATAGAGATGATTTTATTTAAATCTTCATAAATGAAGTTTGGTAAACTCGCATTAAATGGAACTAACGCTAGTTCTTTATTCGTTTGAACGACAAGTGTTTTCACTTCATTTTCCGTTAGCACAGATGCTGCATCAACGATCACTTGACGATATTGATCAAGATAATCATATTTCGCCTGATTAGTAACAGCCCTTAGAGAACTAAAACTGAAGGTCGATGGATTATTGTTTATATCATTTAGTGCGGTTGCGCTATATTGATCATTAACGATTTGAACCGCTGCGTTTATATCTTCCTTCGTTAACGTACCATGAGTCTCTTTAATCTCTGAGACTTTATCACGATAATGGCCCAGTCGATATAAAGGAGTTGAAAGATTGACTACATCTCGTAGTGCATCAATGTCAAAGCTATTTGGATTTTCATTAATATAATCAAGCGATGTCGTCGACACAAGCTCACGGTATACATTATGAATTTCCTCTCTAGTAAGGTCCGCTTGTTTTTCGGCTTTAAGTTTTACTAACTCTTCGATTAGTAATGGCATTACCCAACTATCTGTATAGAAGATTGGCGTAAATTGATTTGCCGTTACATTTGGTAGGTGGCGATTGATTGTGCTAACTACTCGATCAAACTCTTCACCATTCACTTGACGAACTACTTCTCGTAACTCTTCAACTGTTAAAGTTTGCTGCTGAACGGTTTGTGTAAGTTTCACACGATACGCGTCTTCAAAATTCCACTGAAGAGTCGTATGATCCTCCCAATTTGTGCTGTGATTAATTGCCCAATCGATGACAACCCTAAGGTTAGTAACTGCTGATGGATCTTCGTTGATTAGAATTAATGCATGATCTTTATTGATTTCATAGACCGCGGTTCTAATTTCACTTTGAGTTAAATCACGAGCTTTTGTTGTTTTCGCAACGGAAATTGCTTCACGAACATCGGCAAAGAAAGCGTCTGAATCGGTAATTAAAAAACTAGCCACTTTTCTAATCTTTTCAACATCAACATTTATTGGATCCTCGTTAATTTCCTGAACAGCTGCTACTAATTCTAGATCCACCTCTTGATCAATAATGTTGTATCGGTTTCCACCATCGATAAAGTCCGTCATGTACTGAATGATGTAGCGAAGGTCTGCTAATGTTAGTTCACCGCTAATTGAATGGTATTCAACAATTTTGGCTTTGTACTGGTCAAACTCCCCGTAATGGAACCACATTCGAGTTAATTGTTGCAGTTGCTGTAGTGTCAATGTTTCTGGATCGTCATTTACCTGTGCTAACAGCTCGAGAAGATCTGTATAATCCGGTCTTACTGTCGTAAATTGCTCCAACTCATCAGCAACCGTTTCGTACAATGCATAAGCGTCTTGATCAAAATCAACTTCTTCTACACCTACTGCTTTCGCTTGAGCGACAGCTAAATAAGCTTCAAAGTAAGCCAAACGAATATCATTTATATTTTCATCTGTGATTGGTTCATAAGCAGAATTTAAATAAGCTAACGCTACATTCGCTTCCTCTAGCGCTTGTTCTGGCGAAATACCAAATTCACGAAGTATATCATGAAGCTCTTCAAGTAGTTCTAATCCGATAAATTCTGAATCTAAGGCACCTTTTTGACGTGCTTCTTGGATGATTGCTTCAACAGCTTGAACTTCTGTTCTAATATTAGGCACATTATCTTCAGTCACTTCTGCTGGCAATGGTAAAGCATCGATAGCATCATTGGCAGCCTCAAGAGCCATCGTTAATGCTTCTGTTAACGTCGCAATTTTTGCTTCTGCTTCTTCAATTTTATCTAAACCAACAAAGTGTGAATCTGTGGCTGTTTTTTCACGAGCAGTTTCAATTGCTGTTACAGCGTTTGTGATGACTGTCGATAAACCTCGAAAGTTTTCATAAGTAATGTCATCAACCGCAGGAATTTCTTCTAAAGTTTGATTGGCTGCATCAATAGCTTCTTGCTTTTGTTGCTGCAATTGTTCCACTTTGTCTTCAGCTTCTTGCAATTGGCTTAGTCCAATGAAATCTTCATCTTCAGCACCGTTTTCTCTAGCTGCTGAAATGGCCGCCTTTGCTGTATTGATTTTCGTACGAACTTCTGCGAACGTTTCAAATGTAATCGCATCTACTTCTGGAATTAAAGCTAGTCGATCATTTGCCGCTTCAACTGCTTCCGTTAACGTCTGTTTAAGGCCGTTAATTTTCTCTTGAGCTGTAGCAACTCTTTCATGATCACCAAGATCCTCTAGCTCCGCTCCGTGATTTAAGGCGAATTCAATCTTTTCTTGTGCTGTGTCTAACATTCCTTCAACTTCTTCAAAGTTATTATGCGTGATGTCATCTAACTCTGGAATTAAAGCTAGTGCCTCATTCACCGCTGTAATTGCCTCATTACGCGTAGTTAGCTTTTCTTGTATTAACGTATTAACCGCATCTAGATGTTCGAGGTTCGTAAAGTCAGTATCTACGGCACCTTTTGTGCGAGCTTCTTCTACTGCAGTTTTCGTTGCTTTAAGCTGTTCTTTAGAAGTCATTAACGTTTCAAAACTAACGTCCTCTAAATCAGGAAGGTTGTCAATCGCAGCATTTGCGAATGTGATTGACTCAGCTTTTGACTGTTCTAACTGAACAACTTTTGTTTGGATGTTCGTCAAGGTAGCTAAGTTCGTAATTTCTGCTTCTTCGGCACCTTTGGCAAGAGCATCATCTAAAGCATCTAAGGCTTCATCGAGTTTTTCACGATCAGTTGCTAAGGTGTCATACGATACATTTTGCACCTTTGGTAATTGATTAATGGCTGCTTTTGTCGCTAAAACTGCCGCTTCTTTCGTTTCAATAAGCTCAGCGATTTGCTCTTCAAGAGATGTGATTTTCTCAAGGTCACTAAAGTCCTCATTAGTTGCTGATTTCGTTTTAGCTTCAGAAATTAAAGATTCGATATACGCTAACTCATCTTCTACGTCTTCGATATCTGTATACGTGATCGATCCAGGGTCTGGTAAATTATCAATCGCGTTATTAACTGCTAAAATAGCTGTATTTTTTTCGTTAAGTAATGTTTCTAACTTTTCCTCTGCTTCTTGAATCTTTTCAAACTGAGCGAAGTCTGTATCCACCGCATCTTTTAGTTGAGCTGCTTCTACCGATGATTTTGCCTCAGCAATGAATAGTTCAACTTCTTCAAAGTTGTTGTAATTGATGTCTTCTACATCAGGGATAAGAGCAATCTTCTCGTCAGCTTCAGCAATTGCTTCGAGCTTTTCGATAACAACGTCTGTCACTTGGTCAAACGCATCAGTCGCCGTTGTTAATGCTACAGTCGCATCATCTACCTCTACTTGAGTTGACATTTCGTTATTTAATACTTCTTTAGCTGCATTAATTGCTGTTTCGTACGCTTCTAAGTCTTCTTGCGCGTAGTGATGAGCAAAATCTCCTGATACAGCAGTATCGTAGATTTCATCTGCCGCTTCAACGACTTCTTGTAATGGTTCGAAATCTACATTAATGGTAGTGGCTTCGAACGCTGCTTTTGCATTATTTAAGTCTTTTACCGCATCATCTACATCGTCTTGAGTTGATAATGGATCAGCAAAGATAGCTTCTGCTACTGTGATTGCTGCTGCAAATGTATCTTTATCTTCTTGTTCGTATTGTCCTGTTGATTTTCCGACTACAGCTTCGGATAATGTTTGATTCGCATTAGAGACCGCATCTCCTAAATGTTGTAATTCAATGACGATTTCTCTTGCCTCAAAGCGTTCAATGGCATCTTCTAACGTATCTTGAGCCCGATTGATCGCTGATTGTGATGCTTGCTCGTTACTTTGTGTATTTGTCGCTGCGTCGATCGCTGATTGTAAGCGGTCTACAGCTGATTGTGGAAATTGACCGTGCGCTAAACCTGGTACTGAATGATCAATTAAATCTTGTGCGCTAATAATAGCTGCGTCTAAATCGGTACGGTCGATTGATATTTCAGCATCATTAAATTGACTCACTACGTCATCTAATAGAGAAATAGCCTCATCCACGTCTGCTGCTGAGCCGACATTTACCACTTGTTTAGCATTGTCTATTGCAAGCTCTAATCCGAGGACCGCTAATAAAGGGTGCTGGCCGTTGGCTGAGCCGATTTCGGCGCCATCAAGATTTACTGTTGCTGCGTCTATTTTTTCAATTAAAGAAGTAAAGTCGACAACAACGATTTGACCTTCAAAGTTGGCAAGAGCTGCTGAAAGTTGTGTTTCTTTTTCACCAATCACAGATTGTTCTACATTCTCTGGATTTTCACCATCAGAAAATTGGACAAGGAACTGTTTAGCATCGTTTAATTTCTCTTGTAAAGGAGTGATTGAACCTTCCTCATATTGGCCGTTCTTATCGCCTTCTACAGCCTCACTGAGTAACAGTTCAACTTCAGAAATCACGTCTTCTAAGTTTTGTGTGTCCACTACTTCTTGGAATTCTTCGTTTCGCTCTTCACCATTTACTTTTACTACAGCATTGGATGTACGCTCTCTTGAACCTACGGAAGCACCTTCACCTTCATTAATTTCAGCGCTGGCTCTAACACGTAAATTCTCAACAGGTGCATTTACTTCGATTTCGTTATTTTCATTATCGATTTGTAGTTGTGCTACTGGAGATGAAATAATCGTCTTTGCCCCTGTTTGTACACGAACTTGACCGGAGATTTTTGGCGCTTCTTCTTCGCCGTTTGCTTCTGAGCGAATTTGGATATCTGAATTCGTTGTGATGCGAATTGATCCTCTTAAATTTGTTGAGCCTCTAAGAACGATAGATTCTCCACCACCACCATCAAATGTATGAACGCCTCCTTCGACGTCTTCGATGTTTTCAAGAATAACATTTGTAACATCACTACCGACCGTTAAGTTTTTAATCGTTGCGTTTTTAACTGTCGTATTATTCCCATCGATTGTAAGGTGATTGATGGTTGATTGACCGAAATCTAATACGTAACCATCTTTTGAAGCGGGTACGTTTACTTCTTTATTAATTTCTAATGGACTTGTTAATGAAAGTTCTGTGTTTAAAATAATTTGATCGATCGATGGTTCTGCTACTGCATATTTAAATGCCGCTTCGTTTGTGACTGTCGCCGAAGACCCATCAACTTCATAGCCATCTAAACTAACTGTCACACGATATTGAACTTCTTTATCATCAAAGTCTGCAACTGTTCCTAACACGGTATACGTGCCTACTTTATTCACATCAACAGTACTTTCATCCCAAGTAATGTCTGCTTCGCCTGTTTGGCCATCGCTCAACGTTGTTGTTACGGTTTGTGGCAGTGTATAGCTTTCACCTAATTGGATTTCTTCTGTTTTTGTTAACCAATCAAGTGATGTGATAAATACCTCGACTGGAGCGTCTTCAACGATTAAACGGAATATAATTGGATCGCCTTCATAACGGTCGACTGTTCCTTCGATGTTGTAGGTACCGACTTGCGCAACATCGACAATACTTTCATCCCAATTGATTTGGAAGTCTGCAGTTGAACCATCTTCCATATTCGCTGTTACTGTTTCTGGTAATGTATAGGTTTCATTTTCATAAATTTCTTTTTGTTGTCTTTCCCATTGTAGAGAAACAATTGGTAAATCGATAACTTCCAAGTGGAATTCAAGAGGACTTCCAGCGTAGCCATCGACTGTTCCTAAAATGGTGTATGTGTCTACTATTGAGACATCAACGTTGCTATCATCCCAAGAGATGTCATGTTCTACTTCTGAGCCGTCGCTCATCGTAGCAACAACCGTTGCTGGCAATGAATCTAGATATTCACCATTTTCATATATTTGTAGCTCTTGTGTTTCCCAGGCTAATGATTCAATCGTTGGACTTGGTTCTGGATCAGGTTGTGGTGCTGGTTGCCAAGGATTGGGTGCCGGTGGTGTAGGATCTGGCGTTTCATCTTCTTCTGACTGCTCCGAATCTCCTTCGTCCTCGTCTTCATCATCTATCGGTAGGTCTGGGTGTAAATCTTCAATTGGCAATTTCTCACCAGCTACTTTTTCAATATTGCCTTTGATATCATCAAAATTCCTAATGAATTTTTCTACTTTTTGATCATTAGGGAGCGTAACGTTCGTTAATTTCGTATCCGCACCAATATTTACTGTTGCATTTTCATTAGCAATGTTTAGTTCTCGGATCGTTCCTTTCGTTTCAAGGTAAACATTTCCTTGTTGAATAATTTCTAAATTGTTTATATTTCCTTGTCCTAATAATGTAACTTCATTAGCGGAATCGACGACTAACGAATCGATAGCAGCTTCTATGCTTAACGTTCCATTTCTGAGAGTAAGCTTTGGAATAGTGAGATTTTGGCCAGAAATCTCCGCATTAGCTGTTACCGTTACTTCTTCAAATGAAGTGGTACCTGTAGCAGCTACATTTACATTATTTTTTGAAACTACTAATTGTTGTAACTTTGAATTTGAAAAGTTAAGTTTAGTCTGATTTAGCGAGCTAATTGATACTTCCTTTTCATCTTCAACAAAACTAACTTTTCCTTCTACGGTAAGATTTTCACTACTAAACTGATGATCAACTTCATTGTTTAACGTTAAATCACCGTCAATTTTTATATTGGTGAGTGAAAGATAGTCTCCACTTATTTCAACGTCCCCTGCTATTACTTGATTTCCACCATCTAATACAAGTGGAGATTCAACGGTACCACTTTGATTAAGTTTAAAGAATTCAATACTCGTAATCTCATTTTCTACTTTATTGAAAGCAATCGTAGCATTTTGGAGCACGGATGCATTTTTTTCATGTAAAATGCCTTTAACTTCACTCGAAACTGCGTATGTAGTTCCGGAAATCGTTATGTTTGATCCTTGAATTTCTTCAATGGTTTGTTCTTGGATTTGTTCGATATGGGATAACGTGCGATCGAGAAACACTGCCATTTGGGCTCGATTGACATCTCCAAACGGACCATATTCATCGTTACCTATGCCTAATGTAATTCCTATAGATGCAATTGTTTCAACGTCTTGTTTGTGTGAATCGTTAATTGTATCAAAGTCTACAAAGGTGATATTTGCTGTGTCATTGCTTTTGAGGTTAAAAGCTCTAACGAGGATTGAAGCCATTTCTTGACGTGATAGATTACTATCCGTCATAAAGTCCCCATTATGGTTACCTAAGAAAATACCGGCCTCTTTCAGCGCATGGGCATATGGGGCCACACGGCTATGTTGAGGTACATCATTAAATGGCGCCTCTACAACTTCTTGAAGCGGTAAGTTTAATGCTCTTGTTAATAATTCTGCAGCGTGCCCTCTAGTAAGAGTAGCTCCTGGACGAAATGAGTCGTCAAGGAAACCTTGAATGACTTTTTCCTTAGCAAGTTTGTTAATAGACTCGTAAGCCCAATGGTCTTTACTTACATCGGTAAACATCTCTGCTGCACTCACTGTAGCAACAGGGCCTACTGATGAGGCTACTATTGCCGCAGTTACAGAAGCTTGTAAAAACCGACGGTACGATCTTGGGTTATACACGAATAAATCCCCCCTAGTATAGTTTGTTTTCGCATTGTCAAAATAGATTTTTTTAGCGTAAAATCCATTTTTATACATACAAAGTAGATTATATAACATAAGACCTAGTTAAATAAAGACATTTTCAATTTTTTCCATTATTTTAGGAAAAATAGAAGCATATAGTCTGTATTTCGGCGAAAAAATGTCGGGACTTATGGGGTTGCATTATTATTGGGAGGGATTTGATAAGTCGTTAGGACTATGTTGGAGGTGCGGTTGGGGGGACAGGCCCACTGTCTCATATTTTTAATGCAGCACTTCACCTAAGTATAATTTAGACATTAGAAAAAGGCGAGAACAGCCCTATTACCGACCATTCTCGCCTTCTATTGTTCTATGATGTTTCATTGAACATGAATACTGTTTTAAATAGTTTAGTCTGCTAGCTTCCATTCTTCGTCGATCTTTACTAACTCCCACTTTTGATTAGAGGTATTTTCATACTCCCAGTATACAACAGCATTATCTTCATCTAATATTTCAACTCTCATATTCTGCATCACTTCGTTTAAATCTTCTGTTTTAAATGCAGTTCTAGCGTTTGTAATGCTTATAAATTGTTCGAGTTGCTCTTCGGTTGGAGCGTCTTTTTCATTGGCATATAGTTCTATAAATTCTTCAAATGTTCCGTTTTCGAAATAGATTACATCTACATACGATTGAACCGTCAATAATATTGCATCTTCTGGTTTACTAGCATTGGAACTACAACCTACTACAATAAATAATAATAATATAAGTAATATAACAATCTTTTTCATTTTCTGCTTCCTTCTCGTGTTATTAGATTACATCTATTCAATTTACAAATGATTTTTTGATTTAAATCCTTTATAGTTGGAAAGAAGTATTCATTTGTTTTCTTTTTTATGAGTGACTGATATTATCGGGCTTATTTCACATCAACAAAGGTTAAGCACTCTGAATGCTCTTGTTTTTTGTTTACCTTTAAAAGAAGTGATTTACTATTAAGAGCGCCGTTATAATTGGTTGGCTTCACAGTCATACTACCCTCAGAAGTTTCTTCTGTTAAAGCTAGTAGTGAAACTTCTTCATCCTCATCATGGTTTACTAACTGTGTTTTAATATAGGCCTCTTTTATTGCTTTCTTTAATAGCGATATCATCTGATATTTACGTGTATAAGCAATTAGATATTCGGCTACCTCAGCTTGAACTTCGGATGAGAATGTGCAGAACGGATCTAACTCTAAAGCATTTAAAGAAGCTACTATCTCATTCACATCTTTTGCTTTAACCACAGCTTGAAGCTTCTCTCTATACCTTTCAATGAAAGGGTTTAATTCAGATACTACTTCTTTTATATCCGTATAATTGTTTTTTTTCTGTTCATAAAATTCAGCTATGACTTGGTAACGTCCTTCTTTTCCAAGGTTTATATAATCATCACCCGCCACTTCGATTAATACAGCATCATACTCTTTTTCAGTATTTGCTAAATTAAATCGTTCGAGTAGAGGTAATGATGGTAATGGCTCTTCTTTAATTCCTCGGTTTGCTACCTCACGCTCTAAACTCGTTAGACGTTGTTTCAATTGTTGATATAATGGACTTCGTGAACATGACGCTAGCGATCTTTTAGCTTGCTTTAATGTATCAAGTATAGCGACCGAAGAACTATCTATCTGTTCATCTAATTTGTCTACCAAATCTGTTGCTTTGATAATATTTTGTAACTTACGAACACGGTAGATTCCTTCCTCGTACTCATCACAAGTTGTTGGTAAAAGTTCTAGCTTTCCTTGAACTTTCTCTACTTCCAATAAAGTAGGTGTTAGTGAATGTTCTAATTCATCAAGGTACATTGATATCTTTTGAAATAAATGTTCTTTATTATATGTGACCGTTGAAGATATTTTATATTGTTTATATAGTTTTTGAGCAAGGGTAACCGATATATCTTCTGTCACTGAATCATCAGTGCCAACCGTTGATGGTGTTAAATGATAGTCAAGGTCAATCATAGTGTCCTCCTAATAAAATGAAATCTCTATATCCTATTATACCATAGGTTGCTAGCTTAAATAATAGCACGATTGTTGTATATTATTGGTTATTTTATCTAATAATATATAAAAAAGAAACCTCACAGAGGGTAGTCTGTGAGATTTCTCGGTTACCTTCAGCGAGTGAAGGAGTTTATTATTATTCAGCTAAAGCTGCTTCGATAGCTGCTTCAATTGCTGCGATAGATGTATATCCACCACTTACGTATGCTCCACCATCAGTAAGTTTTACTTCTGGACGGTTTGCTACTAAGTATCCAGCAACATCTACTTGAAGGCCAGCGCTTAAGCTTGTGAATGATTCAAGACCATATGTGTTTAAAGCAGTTCTTACTTGAGTAGCTGTACCAAGGTTTACACCAGTTCCAGCAGCACCTGTTAAGATTGCTTTATAAGCATCAGTTACTGAAGGTAAGTTGATAGCACTTGTATCTGCATACTTACCATTAGTTTTTTCGGCACGGTTTGCAAGAATGATTTCTGCAATTTCTAATCTAGCTTGAGAAGAAAGATTTAAGTAATCTTCATAAGAGTCTCCAGCGAAATCAGATTCAGCAACAGCTACTGCGTTTAATGCTGTTCTCATTGCAGTTGCAGTTTCAGCAGCATTAACATCTGAAAGGTTGTTTAAGTCAACAACGATATCTTGAATTTCTGCTGCACTTAAAGTACCTGCATCATCAATTGCTACTGCATAATCATTTAATAATGATGTTCTAATAGTATCTACATTTAGATCATTAGAAGCATTTGCTAATGCTTTTAATGCCGCTGAGATATCTTCGTCAGCATCATCACCATCTAATGCATTTACTGCACTTAAGTAAGCCGCAATTACCGATGCTTGAACTGCTGCAGCATCTGCTGGACTGTCTGCATCAATTTGAACAGCGATTGCATTAAGAACATTCTCATCTACAGTAGAATACTTAAATGGTACTTGGTCTTGTGTTGATACTGCTGTGTCTAAAGCTTTTAATGCTGCTTTAATATCTGCATCTTCACTTGTTCCATCTAATTTATTTACCTCTGCTAAGATTGCAGCGATTACTGATGCTTGAACTGCTTCAGCATCTGCTGGGCTATCTGTATCAATTTTCGTTGCAATTTCTGTTAAGAAGTTTTCATCTACTGTTGTATAGTTAAATGGTACTGAATCATGTGTTGATACTGCTGTGTCTAAAGCTTTTAATGCTGCTTTAATAGCTGCATCTTCACTTGTTCCATCTAATTTATTTACTTCTGCTAAAATTGCAGCGATTACTGATGCTTGAACTGCTTCAGCATCTGCTGGGCTATCTGTATCAATTTTCGTTGCAATTTCTGTTAAGAAGTTTTCATCTACTGTTGCATAGTTAAATGGTACTGGGTCTTGTGTTGATACTACTGTGTCTAAAGCTTTTAATGCTGCTTTAATGTCTGCCTCTTCACTTGTTCCATCTAATGCATTTACTTCTGCTAAGATTGCATCAAATACTGCTGTTTGCACTTCACCAGCGTTTGTTTGAGTAGCTAAAGCTAATTCAGTTGCAATTTCTGTTAAGAAGTTTTCATCTACTGTTGCATAATCGAACGCAGGGTTTTCTTTTACTTTTTCAACATCATGAACAGCTTTTAATGCTGCTTTTATATCAGCATTTGAGCTATTTTCATCTAAATCATTAATATCTGCTAATGCTGCAATTTCAGCAATCATTGCCTCTGCTGCATCAAGACGATCTTGGAAGTCCTCAACTACTGTTCTAGCAGGAGTTGTTTCAGTTGCTTCATAGTCTGGAGCTAAACGATCAATTGCTTCTTGTGCTGCTTTTACAGTGTTATTAGAAGGTAACGCTTCTGCAGCTGCAACTTTTGTTTCTGCTACAGCATCGTTTTCTCCATCAATAATAGCTTGCACTTGAGCTACTGAGATTACATCTGAAGGGTCATTATTATAAACCGCTGCAAATGCAACAGCATACTCAACAATGTAATCCTCATAAACTCTCTCAAACTTTTCATTATTAAGAGCAGTTAATAATCTTGCTTGGTTAATTGTTGCCACATCTAACGCTTCAATTACAGGCTTAACAGCTCTTAGATCGTCTAGAATTGCATTATATCCAGCTTTTGCATAATCATCTTCTTGAAGACCAGTATTGATTGTCATTTCTGAAGTAACTACAACATCTACAGGTATAGCATCAACTAGTTCTTGAGCATTTTTTATAGTATCACTTCCTGCCGGAGCATCCATTGCAGCTTTAACAGCTCCATCTGCAGCATTTACAACTGTTACTGTAGCTTCATCAATCATAGATGTTTGAATTTTTGCTACTGTGTCAAAATCAGTTGCTACAGTATATCCCTCAGCTACTTGAACATAAGCAGCAAAGTATTCAGTTTGATCAACGTTCTCTAATAATCCAGTTTCAGCACCATAAGTAAGAGCTGCACTTAATTTAAGTTGGTTAACAGTACCATTAGTTAAATCAATTGCAGAAGCAAATGCATCTAAAAATGCAACACTATATACAAATTCCTGTACTGAATCTACACTAAGGTTAGTTTTTCCGCTACCTAATGTTGCAAAGTATTTAACAATAAAGTTTGAATCTACATCTAAAAAGAAAGCATCTAATGCAGTTAATAAGTTAGGTTGAGTTGTAGCATCATTTACTGCTTCCACAGCATCAGTAACAACTTTCTCAACCGCTGCAATTCTTTCTTCTAATTCTGTTTTCTCTTCACCAGCTTCAAGTTCTTCTACAGCTTCATGTGCAGCTGCTCTTAATTCAGCATTTGCAGTCCAGTCAGCATATGTTTCATATACTACTTCTTCATAAGCTACAACTAACTCTTCAGCAGCAGTAGGCTCTTCACCAGGCTCTTCATCTTCAGTTGGCTCAGTTACTACTAAACCTTCGTCACCTACAGTTACACTACCGTAAGTTACTTCTTGTGCTTCACCGCTTGCATCCAATAACTCAAGAGTTTTAGCGATGTCTCCACCTTCAACTGCTCCTCTTGCCATTACGTACTCATTAAGAGTGAACACTTTGTCTGAAGATGATTTAACGAATGATGGAGTGATAGCTTTGCCG
>SKOL01000320.1 GCA_007120055.1 Anaerobacillus sp. | reverse complement strand
TCAGACATAACGCATGCAGGAGTATTGACGAGATAGTTTCAGGAAACATGGTTCCTTCGTTCCTATCTTCCGTAGTAAAGTTAAGATTTTTCTAATAAATCTCCTGTTTTTTCACGCTAGACACGCTTATAACAGAACTTGTCGCGCCTGCTCGTTACTTTAAGTGAAACGATTCACAATATCCTAGATATTCATAAAACAATGATACCAAATAATACTAATTTGATGTTCTTAATTTACATAAAAAATGGAATTATTTTAATTAGCTTTCGAATTAAATAAACATAGTTTATTCCTAATAGTTTGTTGCGCAGTATCCGTCAAACACGCAGTAACTTCAAAGAGGTTTAATATAAAAAGCTGATTTTCCATTTAAGGAATATCAGCCTTCTTCATTTTAATGAAAATATTTACTTAAGCGAACCTCACCGTTTGTGCAATATAAATTCCCTACTGACGTTGTATAATCATAACCCTATATACTATTCATCCCAGTACTAATTATACACGATTTATAGGTTTAGACTGCAAAAACACATTTAGATGCATTCAGCTGACTAATTATCATAGATCACAACACTGGTAAACAGCCTGTCATACTGTGGTAAATACCTTGTCATTTAGTGGTAAAAACTACGTCACTCGTGGTACATTTCGTTGGCTGTAATAACAAACTAATGTTAATGATACATATATCTCTTGCTTAAATGCGGTTCTTATATTTTGAGAAAGCGTAAAGTATTATAGATCTTGAACAAGTAAGAGTTTTCTTTATGTAATACATAGGGACTGTTCACCGTTTTCTGAGGAACTTTTTCCCAATCTAATACTCTTTAATTTCCTCTTTGATCATAAGGACTGATAGTGAATATCGCACAGCTCGAATAACAATTCTCGTTTTACGGTTTACTAGTATTGTACCTTTAAAACAAAATTAAACTTCATTAAGTGTGCTTAGTAACCCCATAACCTGTTTGTATCCAAGGGGACATACACTTCGTCCCCATTGATTCGCCGATGAATAAGTGGATTTTTGAAAAGTTCATCTAAGTCATGCTTCTCCTCTTTACGCTTTACCTGGGTCTGTATAAAAACCGAATAATTAGTAACCATCACAACCTCCTAAAAAATGCAAAATGTTAAATTACAAATTTTAGGATCTTGTTTTTTCACTTTTTTTATTCAATAAAATTTAAAATTAGAATGAATAATTGAGTGTAACGAGGATAAAATGAAACTCCTCATTTCCTGATTTACATGCATTAATGTGGATGAGTAAATGGTCGTTTAATCATTAAAGGTGACGTATAAATTCCCTTGTCATGTCCTTCTCTGGTAACCCTAATATAACGTGAGGTATTTTGTGGAAGGAATGAAACTGAAATTGCAGATCAAAATACAATAGAATTGATATCTAGTGTTTTTTACATCTATATGTTGTAAAATTGGGCAAAATTGTACCTGCTCCATTTACACCCCTATAACATAATTTAAAAATGTAACAACCACTTTACCACATTAGGGAGGCAGAATTTTGAAAGATCAAAACTTTGAGTATCAAGGACACAATGTAAACAGTGTAAATGATGATGAGAGCAGACAATTCCCTTACCATTATCCAAGACCTAGACCACCTAGACGACCGAGAAGACCACATTACCCTTATTTCTATCCATTTCCATTTTTTCCAGCATTTTTCCCACCATTTTATCCGCCATTTTACCCACCTCATTATCCACATTATGGATATTATGGTTATGGCGAGTATTAGAGAACATATCGGGTCGTAGTGTATATCAATCTTTTTAAGCTAATCTATTTGTGAATTTCTTGATATTAAAATTGAGTACAGAAATTTGTACCAAATGAACCACTATTGAAATTACATCTAAAAAATATCCTATAAATAAGCCTTCACTTTTTCAGAGTTTTCTTAATTCATGATCAAAAAAAGTCCTTACTATCAGCACCTCTTCTAATAGTAAGGGTTTAACTTTGTTGCGCAGTCAATAGGTCATCTATTGTATATCAGGCTTTCTTCTCCACTATTACTGCCTCTTTAACAATATAAGAGCAACAGTTTCGACATCTCCTTGTTCAGTCACTGCACCCAGCTAGCTGAAAATCATGTTCTTTTCAAACTTGCTTCAAATAAATCTATAATTTCTAAAAATCTCTCAGCTTCTCTAAATGTATGGTCAGCCAAAAGAGGATGAATATTACTTTTGATACGACATGCTTCAATTAACTCTCTAGCTGTTTTCTTGAAATCCCTTAAAGAAGCAACCGATACTTTATTTTGATTTAAAAATTGACTTAAAATAGGTTTAGTTTCTGATTGAGGACTCATGGAGTCTAAATCGACCGCTTGAAACACCAACTGGTCGAAATCATGGCTAAATTCTCTTGCCTGTTCAACCAATTTTCTTTCTGAAGGATCTAAAAGATGTCCAATAAACTTCGCATGGTCCGCCATAATTTTCAAGAAGAATACATTTTCTTCAATCACAGTATCTGGTTCTGGGGCAAGTTTCCCTTCATTCAGATCTTTTAAACGATTAGCAAAATATGCTGCCTCTCTGCTTGTATGATCAACTAACAAAGGAAAATTATTATGACGGATTTGGCAACTTAAAGTTAACCCTAAAACTTTGCGTTTGTAGCCCCATATTGCTGCTGCAGCTTGGTAAACCTCACTATTAAAGGCTTGAACTTGACGTAAATCTGAATTCACATTAAATCTAGCTAACTTTTCTTCAATACTTTCGAACAACGAAATAAACTGTCGAGCTTCATCGATAAGTTGTTTCTGTTCATAAGTAAAACCTAAGCTTAAAAATAAGGCATGTTCTTTCATAATCCTAGACCAAAATCGGATTTCGTCTAATGACCTCTCAACTATCGGATTTGCCATATTATCCCTCCTTATTTAACCCACCCTCCCTATATATACGTGCGATACTTTGTACTAATTTCTTATTTATTCCTTTAATGGTTGTACATTTTTTATTTCAATTTAATGAACTAACTTAAACCTACTTCCACTATACTTACTCGCCGTTGCGGAATGTGGTGGAATACAAGATTAACCGACTCTATTTTTGTACTTATTGAACAATTCTAATCATATTCTTATAAAAGAAAACAAAAGGAAGGGGTGTAAGTTAATTGAAAAAACTTAAGGTTAGTTTACAGCCTATTGTAAATAAGATAAATTTACCTACTGTTTTAAAAACAGCTATACTTCCAGGGGACTCAATTGAAAGATTATTTATTGCTACCCAGGTAGGAGAGATATATTACGTAGGAAACGGAGATATAAGGACTTTTTTAGATATTCGTCCACAAGTCATAAAACTAGGTGCTTTCGACGGCGGATATGATGAACGGGGATTGCTTGGACTAGCGTTTCACCCCGAATTTTATTATAACGGTCTGTTTTATCTTCATTATTCAGTAGCTGGAACACAAGGTCCGGGTGCTCTTCCTGAATCTTTTATGCCTAATCCGTGCGATCCCAGAACCTTAAACCTACAATGGATAAATAGAGAATTTCAATATGATCATATAGATACAGTTGAAGAATGGATATTACAATCGAACGGTCAACCTCAAAAACGGCGGACATTACTTAATTTAAGAAGACCATTTTTTAATCATAATGGTGTCAATAGCTTAAACTTTTCACCTGAAACAGGGAAACTAATTTTAATAACCGGAGATGGTGGATCAGGCTATGATCCATTTAATTTAAGCCAGGATGATATGGAGATAGCCGGTAAAATAATTGAAATTGATGTTGTTAAGAATTCATTTATCAATAATCCACCTGTAGTCACGCGTTTTAATGAACTTCCCACACCAATCCAGGAAACACTTACAGTAATTGCCAAAGGAGTACGTAATGCACCAGGCATTTCATTTCAAAAGTTTAATAATCATTATATTAAATATTCGGGAAATGTCGGACAGGATTTGGTGGAATCGATTTTTTCATTTGTTCGTTATAAACCCATACCGGTTACACAGCTTATTCAAGCTCCTTTAATGTATTCTACTCCTGATCGAGAAAAATTTATTAACTTTGGCTGGCGTGGGTGGGAAGGTTGTTTTCCTACTTCGACCATGACAGAGTGTACTAATAATCCGTCTTTGGATGAGAAAACAATTGCTTATTACATTGAGGCAGTAGCACTTTCAGGGAATCGTCTTCAGCCTTTAACTAGCTATTTTCATAAAGATCCCAGACCCGATAAGTTTGAAGGAACTGCACTTACAGGAATTCAGCCTTATATGGGGCATCGAATCCCTAGTTTAACAGGGAGTGTTGTATTTACTGATTTTGCCCGGAGAGATTCTCAAGCTCAGGGTAGAGGTGCTTTAGCTTATACCAGGGTGAGACCAGGTGGCAAACAAAATGATTTTAGTCTGATTCAAACCGATTATGATTTTGGGGCTCAATCAGCCTTTTATACTAGTTTGGGAACGAACTTGGGTCAATCAAGACTATATTTAGGGGTTTATGGCTCTATGAATGTGACTGATTTTAACCAAGGCACTGTTTTTGAAATCGTTCCATAAATTGTAACTATAAATCTACTTAATCTTAAATATACCTTTTACAAGGATTTAATTTAATCTAATTAAAACCAAACCAAGGGAAGAATCAGGCTCCCTTGGTTTTAATTTTTCTAGGTCTTTATACGTTAATCAACTTATTTCAAGATCATTTCATTATTATCATTTTTATTCTTTTAAAAATGATTAAAGAAATTTCAACCCATAGCCAGCTATAAAGGAAGGTAAATAAAAAAATACTTATAGTTGCAAGTAACGAAAAAGAATCAAAGACGACTGGACCTAAAATTGGAAAATTAATAATAAATAGAAGACACATAATACCTAACATTAAAAGAATTGTACCGGTAGTTATAATACCTATTCTCTTCCTAAGAAGGTGAAAAGAAACTCCTATGCCAAGTCCTAACAATCCTGTTGTAAAAGGAAATACAAATAGTTCAGTTGGCTGTAGGATGAGTAACAACATAATTGTCAAAAAATAGGACATTACTCCAAATCGAATGGATAACATGGAACATAACAGAATAGGTGCAGTGGCAAGCGGACTTATAAAAAATCCTATACCTGGTAAAAGACCACCAGCAGCCTGCAGAATAGCAGCAATACAAGCAAAAACTGACCCTAATATGAGCTTCATCGTTTTTTTATGTTTATTGAATATTGTTTGAGATAAACGAACCTCATCAGAAATGGGATTTAAAAAATACACTGTTTCACCTCATTTTAAATGCTTTATACGTTTTCCGTACATTTATATTTACCCTTTATTAGAGGTGGAACTATTATTAATAATCCAAACATATCATCCTTTGTAATTAAAAATAAGCTTAAAAATATCTCTGTAAATTTTTTATCTGATTATTGTTTGTATACTTTCCTAAGTTATATTAAATTCTTGAAAAATAACGATACATCCTCCACTTTTTATAAACTAGTTCTACCACTATATCTATGTCTATGCGGAATTTCGCCATCAACTGTGGTTACTCCACTAAATTCATGGTAGTGGCCTCCTTCAGGTAGAGAAATCGCTGGTCCTGTTGTCCCACGAATAAAATGTCTGTGTTCTTCATCAAATGATGTAAAAGTAAAATAACGATGAGTATGTTGAACGCCGCTTGGTGCTGGTTCTGTTGTTCCTACATAACGATGATCATGCCCTACATCAAAAGACGTTACTCCTCTGAATTCATGGGTATGAACAGGTCGTCCGTCCCATGTAGCTATATAGAGATTATGCGAGTGTTCTGAACTACCACCATCAGAATGATACATAAATCCTGTTACAGGTACATTTCTCACTTTTTCAATCACCCTTTCTATTTACTCCTGTATCTTATGAGCATTAGAGAAAAAAGTGTGGATTCATGTACATTGAGAAATGTAAATAAATATATCTAATTTACCAAAATTTTTTTGCGATAATGTTCCAAACAAAAAGAGCCAAACGTTGTTGCCCAGTATGTGTCAAATATGAAAAGACGATCACTTTGAACGTAACCGCCTCATTAGATAGGTAATTATTTATTATTTAACAGTATCCTTGCTGCTTCAATAGTCGAAGAATAATAACAACATGATAACCACATATGACTGCTCCTGTTGTTAAAGTATTGCACTTCCGTATTTGAGATTAGAAAATAGAAAGCACAATCAAACTTGTATCCAAAATGAATTTTAAGGGCTTAGGTTATAGTTATGGTTTGTCCAATAATTGACACGCTTGGATATCTAGAGACCACAATTCAGAATTCAAAACAACAGCTGATTTAATTATTTCAATTTTTTTATGAAAAATTGGACCGTCTAAAACAAAAGTATGGTATTCCCCGAATTCGCCCATAACACAACTATCTGTTTGATGGATCTCGTCATAAAAACTCCAGTCAAGGTATCTACCAGCCCATGTTCGGTCGAAATACTTAGTAGAAGCACGACAAACTACAGAACGAAAACCTAGGGATATAAATTCATAAAGAAGTTTGGAAGAATGGTTTGGTGAAATCCATGCAGGGAAAAGAGGCTCAATTCCTGATTTATAGGAAACTTGCTCATTCCACTTTCTATCGCCTTCTGAATATAAACTCCCAAATACAATGGCTTCTACCCCCAATTCCTCTTTTAAATGGGAAAGTGACCTTTTTAGTGAAAACTCATATTGCTCTGCTGAATCAACCAAAATTAAAGGCAACCCTAATGCATTAGCTTGTAATTTTAAAATTTCTAACTGTATGCCATGTGCGTGATTTCGAGAGTCTTTTTCTGAAACCATAGATAATAAACAAATAACCTCATGGTTCTCTTTTAGTACACGAAATAAAGCAAGACAGCTATCTTTCCCGCCACTCCAGCAGACAGCTACCTTTTTTACTTTGTTTTTCTTCAAATTCCCCACAACCTTTTAAATAAGCTTCTGTAACCATCTTATCATAAATTAAACATTTAAAAATTAGGGTTTTTGACGAAAACATGGTGTGCTCTATCTAACCATTTAAATACCTTTATCATGTTGTCTCTGAGGATGGTGCAAACATTATGATAAAAAATGGATGGTTAGAACTACCACCACTGGAAGTAATACTAAAACAAAACTGGTTCCGCTAAACCGAACGAAACCAGTTTTTGTTCATCGTTTTTATCGTACTTAATCCTTCGCGATAAAACGTATTTAGTGTTATTAAAATATCAATCGGATACTTTAATAATTTAGGACATAAAACAACCAAAGGTCCCTTTAAAAGACGTTTCGAAATAGGAACTTTAAATTTAATGACAAAAAAGGTTAAGCTTGACAAGGATAAAAATGATGTCAACAGCGGTCTGTTTGTTAACAAGAAGCTATAAACGTACATTTTTATATAAATAAGAGTTGACCAAAAAACATTCCAACCATATTTAAACTCTACTAACTTCTGTTTTCCCTGTCTTCTTATTTCCAATCTTCTTGAAAGTCTTCTACAAATTGTTCAAATGATATCGGTTCACGTTTAAGAATATCTTTAACATCAGCGGTTACTTTTTCCGCTGTACCTAATCTTGTTAAGACATATAACATCGTCATGACATTCGCAAATTCTTTTTTGGTTCCACGTTTAATCAGCGTTTTACGAAATTCAAGGACATTAGGATTCTTGTATTCTATGTTTCTACCCAATGTCTTGGATAGAATTTCACCAACCTCATAATAATTAATAGCTTTATTCCCCGTTAAAGTATAATTTCTTCGTAAGTGCCCTTCCTCAGTCAAACAAACTGATGCAACAGAAGCAATGTCTCTCGTATCGATAAAACTTGTTTTTGCTTTCCCTACTGGCATGTATAATTCATTACGTACAAGAATATCGTCACGGTGGGTTGTATTTAAGTTTTGCATAAAGAAGCCAGGTCTTAAAAATGTATAAGGGATGCCTGAATCACGAATCATGTCTTCAATTTTACGGTGTGGGACGATTGGATTTTTTTCAACTCCCATCAGTGATACGAAGACAATTTGCTCAATTTTTTTCTGCTTTAACAAAGTAATAAAAGGTTCCATATCATTCTTTGGTTTTGCCAGCTGTGGTGGTCGTATTAAAAATACCTTCTTAACTCCCTTTAATGCATTTTCATACGTATCCACATTTAAAAAATCAAACTCAACGAGATCTACATTTAGTCCAGTAAATGTTGCCTCATCCTTTTCTACAATTCGTAAAGCTACTTTAACATTTTCGTTTTTAGCTGCTAGCTCCTGAACGACATAATATCCAATATTTCCTGTTGCTCCTGTAACTAAGATTGAACCACTCATCCTTTTTCCCCCTCATTTTTATAAATAGACCAGTCTATATAATTTATGTTATAAGAAAAACATAGGGAGATTTTAGTCTTCCTATGTTTTCATTCATATTATTTATCTGTTTGTTTTTGTTTCTTTTTCAAATAATCCGCACGTAATTTTTTAAGTTGCTGCTTTTTATCAAATTTTGCAGGCTTTTGTTTTTCATGAAACTTTGTCACAGCTGCCTTACTTTTGGAATCCAATTGATATTTTCCCACTTTGTTCACCTACTTTTCTTGTCTTTAAAGAGAATTTATTCAACAAATATAATATACCTGATTTTACTCAAATAAAACTTATTGGATAAAATTAATTGTTTCCAACTACAGATAAATCAAATCCCTCTTGACCGTCCGCAAATCCTTGTATCGACCAAATGCGTCTTTTCTCTTCTCTAGCTCTATTTTCAGCGGCTCGATATATATCCAAGTATTTAGTATTCGGTTCAAATATATACCTGATTTTCGCTAATCCTTCTTCCAAAAGAAGTTCTTGAACACTTTGTCCATCAATTAAAAGAAAAATGAAATTAAATCTTTTTGTTTTTCTCATTTGAAAAACTCCTTACTTTTTTAAAATATATATTATCACGGTGGTGTGAATTAAGGAGCAAGACATTGTTTCACAAGTTTCTTTAACAATTTGAAATCCAGATAAAATAAATGCCAATAAGCAAGGGGCGGTAATTTTTACTTCCTGAGAAGGCCCTGAACCCCAGTACACGTCTCATTTTATCAGAAAAAAGGTACCTGACCCTCAATGCGCATTATCCTACTTAAAATTTATTAGGTTTTTTGACGAAAACATGGTATGCTCTATCTAACCATTTAAATACCTGTATCATGTTGTCTCTGAG
>SKOL01000341.1 GCA_007120055.1 Anaerobacillus sp. | reverse complement strand
TCAAAACTCAAAACTCAAAACTCCCCCATATCTCTCTCGAAAATATCATCTTCTACAAAAAAGTTAAATTGCCCACTGTTATTAATAGCAGTATCGCTTGCGATGACGAGACCGATAGGAGTATCATGACCGTCGTTTACGATCGTAAAAGCAATTTTATATTTTGAGGCTTCTTTTATATAGTTAGAATAAAGACTATATGTTAGTTCTCCATTAATATACAGGTGGATGTTTTTTTTGGATTGCATAATTTCAATTGCGTCTTTGTACATGCCTTTATGGATAACTTGTCTATTTGTTAAAGCTAAATAAATTCGTTCACTAATAGTAGATAAAAATAAAGCTCTTTCTTCTGGGAGAGTTTCAATCGTTCCATGAATGCCTTGCATTAAAATTTTTTCTAATTTACTTTTTGCCACACTTGCTCCTCCTTCATCTCTCAAACCATCGTCCAAATAAGTAATTTAAGTTTCTTGTCCTTAATATAAACATTGCGACATAAACTAATACAAGACTTAAATTTTGGGGGCGAGAAGACATGTTAACGATTATTTCTGCAATTATAACAGTTTTATTTATTGGCGTCTCAACTGGTGGCTTACTCGTTTCAAGGCGAATAGATCCACATCAATCTTTATTTATCGTCGTTGGCCTTGCGTTTTTTTTGTTTTCTTATATTGGAATGTTTTTTGGTATTAAAGTCGTTGGATTTATCGGTACTACGGGAATGAGCATTATGTTTGGCTTATTTTGCTTAGGATTAATTGGGTTTTTAATATGGAAATATGACCCGGCATTTGGATATGTAAAACAAGAACCTGTTTCATTAAGTATATTTATTATTTTCTTTTTTTTCATTGGAATGGAACTCGGAGTACTAGAGCTATCGTTGTGGCTATCGATTCTTTTTACAATTATTTTCGTTGGTGGTGCATTTTTAGGTTTTATGGCGGTATACCAAATCCTTTACCGGCATAGAAGTTCACAATTATTAGCTTTATTACCATTAGTACCACTACTTTTCATCGGACTTTTTAAACTGATATAATATAATGAAATTCATAATGCTCTTTTAGCACAACTAGATGTAGTGAATGGTATTATGAAACCACAATGGATCAAGAAGAAAAGTAAAGGTGAAGATGAATGAATTCAATGTATGATTTACGTCAATTTTTACAAAAGTATGGAGCATTTGTTTATACTGGTGATCGACTAGGAGACTTAGAACTTTTTGAAATGGAGCTAAGGCAATTATATGAATGGAATATGATCGATGCAAAATCATTCCAGCAAGGAATAATGATCCTAAAAAAAGAGTTTAGTGAGCTTACAAAAGCAAAAAATGATTGATTTTAAAGAGAGTGTGAAACAATATGTTTAGGTGAATAGAATGAATATACTCTCAATTAAAGATCTTTGGAAAAGAACAGAAAACCGTTTTGAACTAAAAGATGTTTCACTTGCCATTTATGAAAATGAATGGCTTCTTATTACTGGTCCAGTAAATGAAGGTAAAGAAGCATTGCAAAAAATTTTATTAGGCTTTGATGAAGATTGGCATGGGACGATCTACTTTGAAAGCGAAAATATAAAAAAAATAGAAAATTATAGTGAACAAGTGGCATTTATTCATAATCATTTTGTAGAAGTAGGAATAAAGGATAATATTTATCATTATTTAGCTTTACCGTTAAGGTTAAAAGGTCTAACTGAACAAGAGATTTACAGAAATATTCGCAAAGTAACTGAAGAAACTTTTATTAACTTAAATTTTCATACGTTTGTAAAAGATTTGTCATTTCGCGAAAAACTAATTGTCGCTCTATTACGGGCAATTTTAACTAAGCCGAAGTTATTAATCATCGAAGAACCATTTTTTGAATTGACAAATAATAAAAGAAAAATTGTTATTTCCGTGTTTAAAAAATTTTTACGAAATTGGAATGGGAGCACTGTGGTTATTTTTAGTAGTTATACTAGTGAATGGTTCGAGGTATGTGATCGCGCCATTTTAATGAATCATCAATCGATCGTTCAAATCGGAGAGAAAAAAGAATTATTAGACAACCCTCAGCAAATTTTTGTGACAAAATACATCGATCGTACTGCTATTACTTACATAAAGGGCTGCTTTAAAGCGAATGCTTTTTTTTCAAAAGGCCTAACGTTCACGGTGCCGTACTATTTACAAAAAGGGCTTCTACTTTTTGAAGGGCAAACGGTTTTTATTGGCATGAAAGCAATGTGTTTTCAAAATATAGACGAGTTATGTATTAATAAAGAGGATGGGTTTACTGTTTCACTTCCTATTCATTTTTTAAAAGAAACAGATGACCACTACACCGTTTATTCAAATATTGGTGGTGAACCACTAGTTGCTGAAATAAAAAATAATGGTAAAATATATGAAGGTCAAAACTTGTTACTACATTATTCTTATAAAGATTTATTGTTTTTTGACGGTGTAACAGAAATAAAATTAAAGCGAAGAGGTTGATTTTTATGGGTAATCATTGGTTTGTTGGTGTTGATATCGGTGGAACAACGATAAAAATGGCTTTTATCGATACATATGGTGAGATTAAACAAAAATGGGAAATTCCGACGAATTGTCAAGATGAAGGAAAGCAAATAACGACAGATATTAGCAAATCTATTTTTAATAAACTAGATGAATTAGAAGAACCAAAAGAAAAGTTGGCTGGAATTGGAGTAGGGGCACCAGGGTTTATTAATATGGATACTGGCTTAATTTACAGAGCGGTAAATATCGGATGGACAAACTTTCCTCTCAAAGATCGTTTAGAGGTTGATACAGGTCTTCCTGTCGTTGTAGATAATGATGCTAATTTAGCTGCTCTAGGGGAAATGTGGTGTGGAGCCGGAGATGGTGCAAAAAATTTATTAGCAGTTACTTTAGGGACTGGTGTTGGTGGTGGTCTAATCGCGAATGGAAACATTTTACACGGTGTAAACGGTATGGCAGGGGAAATTGGTCATATAACTTCAATTGCAACTGGCGGAGCAGCGTGCAATTGCGGGAAAACCGGTTGTTTAGAAACAATTGCTTCAGCAACGGGGATTGCACGACTTGCTAAAGAAGCTATAGAAAAGAATACGGATAGTGAGCTGGCTGCGGTTTTTAATCGTGAAGGAACGCTTACAGCAAAAGACGTTTTCGATGCCGCGAAAAATAATGATCGTTTAGCATTAAACGTCATTGATGAAATAAGTTTCCATTTAGGTATTGCTATAGCTAATTTAGCTAATGCAACAAACCCAGAAAAGATTGTCCTTGGGGGAGGCGTCTCAAAAGCAGGAGAGTTATTACTGAGTTACGTAAGAAAGCACTTTGATGCATATGCATTACCGCGTGTAGCTGAAGGAGCTGAAATTACGATTGCCACTTTAGGAAATGATGCAGGTGTAATCGGTGGCGTTTGGTTAATCAAACAACAGGTAGAAAACTAAAGTTTATTATAATATTTTAAAAAATAGGTTAAGTGACCAATACAATATAAGTGAAAATTCAATTAGGATTTTCATGTATATGATTGGGGAAACTTAACCTATTTGTATGTAAAAACAATTGCCGGAAACTAAACAGCCGACATTTACATACTGGGTTGAGGGAAGACACTTTTAATGTTTTTTTGTAACTTTTCTTATATTTACACGTCTAATATTAGGCTAGGTATGAGAAGTAACGTATGAGATAATATGATTAATAAATTTTTCGTTAAGGGGGGAAGTGTAGTGGTTAAGTGGTTAGTTATTTTATTAAGCACGTTTGTCTTAGCTAGCTGTAATCAACAAGAAAGCTATGAAACTGCTGAATTGTCGCTACGCTCTTCTAACTTAATTGAAAAACGAGGAATTCCGAAAGTAGTAAAAGATGAAGAGCGACTCTATACGGTAGAATCAAGTATGTATAGTTTCGTTACTGTGAATGATTGGTTTGAAAAAGATACGATCATTTATTTAACAGATGAAAATGGAACTTCTATTTTGTACCAACTAAATATTTTAAGTGGTGACAATGAAATATTTTTCCAAATCGATGATCCGATTATGAGTGTTGACACAAATCCAGACTATTCAATTTTTGTTATAGAAGTTGCTTCTTTAAAAGGTCAAAAAGACTTATATTTTGTAGATAAAAACGGCTACACTCTATACAAAGTAACGAATATCGGAGAAGATTATCAATTATATTGGAATCATTATAAAACAAGTGAATTAACGGTTGCAGCGTTAAAACTCGATTACTCGATTGAGTTATATAATATTGACGTAAAGAAAAGAAAAATTTCCGATTTTAACTTTGAACACTTTTATGTACAATGGTTAAATGAAAATGAGATTGCCTATTTAAAGTGGGATATGTATGCACCAAGCTATCATGCCCCTATATATACGTATAACTTTAAAAATAATCAAGAAGTAAAGTTAGCAGATGAAATCATTACGTTTTTTTCTTATCAAAATTACTTATTAACCGTATCAGTGAAAGACAAATATGTAACTAACTCCGATTACTTATTTTACGATACACATACAAAAAAAGTATTAGCAAGATTTAAAGTTCCGATACTTAACACATACTCAGAACAATGGTGGATTCCGAACCATGCTTTCGACATAAAAAATGAAACGTTTTATTATTTTGAACCGAACAATAACGACGATCTATACGAATATTCAGATGGATTTACGTTAGTTGCATATACGATCAGCACAGGAAAAAAAGATAAGATCTTGACTAGTGATGAAAATTATCCTATGAAACTCTCACCAGACGGTCGTTGGCTTTTGTACGGATATCAGTTAGAGAAAGTGGTAGATTTAAATAAAAAAGAAATAAATTCCTTAGTATATTGGTAAGCAAAAAGCTTGTAATTAAAGGATTTTCTGTCATAATGATAATGTAAAATCATTTAGTAATGCTTCAAGGTTACAGTCGCGATTATTAAATTTTAAAAATAACATAATAGACTAGGGGTGCCACTTAATCCAAATGTTTAAGGTGTTGAACTTTGGAAGGTGTCTAGCTACAGCGCTAACCAGGCGCTTACGCTTTTCGTAAGGCTGAGAAAAAGCAAAGACTTTTACCCTTGAACCTGATCTGGGTTAAGCCAGCGTAGGAAAGTCGATTAGTACAATGCTAACAACACTAGCCGTAATCCTTTTTCTTACTAGGTTTACGGCTATTTTTATTTAGTTCATGATTGTTTTTATGTCAATTAATATAAGTTAAACAGTTAGGAGGAATACATATGAAAGATTTTCGTTTATATGCAATTACTGGTGAGGAGTTTCATAAAGGAAGAAGTTTAGTAGAAGTAATGGAAGAAGCGATTATCGGTGGTGTCGATATTATTCAATTGCGTGATAAAAAAAGTAGCAAAAAGGTTGTACTTGAAAAAGCCAAACAATTAAAGGTTTTAGCTGAGAAATACAAAATCCCATTGATTATTAATGACCATATTGATGTCGCATTAGCAGTGGATGCAGATGGTATTCACATCGGTCAAGATGATTTGCCACTAGAACAAGCTAGAAAAATTGTTGGTGAAAATAAAATTATTGGTATTTCTACCCATCAAATTGAAGAAGCAAGAGAAGCACAAAAGCACGGTGCCGATTATATCGGTGTAGGACCAATCTTTGCAACGCAAAGTAAAGAGGATGTCGTTGATCCTGTTACAACCAAATATATTGAAGAAGTGGTAAATGAAATTACGATTCCTTTTGTTGCAATCGGTGGCATTAAACTTCACAACGTCGATCAAGTTTTGAATTCTGGTGCAACGAGAATTTGTGCGATTAGTGAAATTGTAGGCAGTGATGATGTAATAAAAACGTGTCAAACATTTATACAAAAAATAAAAGAAAGGGTGTCTAATTAATGGACGTTATCATAAATGGTGAAAAAAAAGAACTACAATTAGAAAATGTAGCTGAAGTTGTTGAACATTTTAACTTAGATGAAAATCTTGTCGTAACTGAAGTAGATGGCGACATTGTTAATATGGATGAAAGAAAAAATACAAAGCTTTATGAGGGTATGAAAATTGAAATTGTCCAATTTGTCGGTGGTGGATGATTAAAGTAACAATGATAAATTATAAGGGAGGTAGGTTTAAAGATGGTTATTGGCAAAGCATTAACAATTGCTGGTTCTGATTGTGGTGGAGGTGCAGGGATCCAAGCTGACTTAAAAACGTTTCAAGAGCGTGACGTTTATGGTATGAGTGTAATTACCGTTCTAACAGCCCAAAATACGTTAGGGGTTCATGGTGTTTATCCACAAACAGTTGAAACTATAGAAGTACAGTTAGATGCAATTTATCAAGATATCGGTACGGATGCTGTAAAAACAGGAATGCTTTTTTCAGAGGAAATTATTAATTTAGTTTCTAAAAAGTTGAAGGAATATGAAGTGAGAAATATTGTCATTGATCCAGTGATGATTGCCAAAGGGGGAGCGCCGCTTTTACAGAAGCAAGCGATGAATGCATTAAAAAACAATTTGTTACCGTTAGCAACTGTGATTACGCCTAATCTCCCTGAAGCTTGTGAAATTCTAGATATTTCTAAAATTGAAACCGTCCAAGAAATGGAAGCAGCAGCAGCAAATATTCAACAACTAGGACCGAATAATGTTGTTTTAAAAGGCGGGCATTTAGAAGGAAGCCGTACGGCCGTTGACATACTTTTTGATGGTGAAGAGTTTCATTATTTTGAATCAAAAAGAATAGATACGATTCATACACATGGAACAGGGTGTACGTTTGCTGCGGCGATTACTGCTGAATTAGCAAAAGGAAAATCGATGAAGGAAGCGGTAACTACAGCCAAGCAATTTATTCAATCGGCCATTGAGCACTCACTAAATATCGGTAAAGGAATTGGGCCAACCAACCATAGTGCCCTTCGTCATAATTAAAAAAATAATTGCAAAAACTAGGGGATAGGTTCTAAAAATACTTTTTGAATCAATCCCCTTTAAAAATCCTCATACAAAGAGGTGATGGATAGTGCCAGGAAAAAATGTGATAAAAGTCGAAAATGTAACGACAGATCGAGTGTTTAATATTTCCTTTGAACTTTCGTTAGGAGAAATTACTGCGATTATCGGCCCTTCAGGAGCTGGGAAAAGCAGTTTATTAATGCTTTTAAATAGGTTGACAGATCCCCAAAAAGGTAAAATATTTTATTATGATAAGGAATTAACATCCTATCCAATCATTGAGCTAAGAAGAAGGGTTGGAATGGTATTTCAATCCTCTTCACTTTTTGAAGGGACGGTTGAAGAAAATTTAAAGTATGGACCAAGTTTAATCGGAAAATGGCAAAAAAATAGCGGTCTACGACTACTAGAAAAAGTTCAACTACCAAAAGACTACTTAAACCGTAACGTTGAACATTTATCGGGTGGCGAGCAACAACGAGTAGCCCTAGCAAGAACCTTGGCTAATGGGCCAGAAATCTTTTTGCTAGATGAAGTAACGAGCGCTCTAGATTTACAAACGGTTGAGTTTATTGAAGAACTTTTAGTAGAGCTCGCGAAAGTTGAGAAAAAAGGAATTGCAATGGTCACTCACAATATAGAGCAAGCAAAACGAATTAGTGATCAGTCGATTTTTATGGAAAAAGGAGCAGTCGTAGAACAAGGGAAAACAGCAGAAGTGTTAGAAACACCCAAAACAGAACAATTACAAAAGTTTTTAAAGGAGTAAATGATGGCACCTACTATTTCAAATACGTCTATGTTATTTTTAATCGTATTTGTTTTAATCCCAGTTTCGTTATCGTACATGTACTCTCTTGGTCTTGGGAAATCGATTTCTTGGGCGTCGCTTAGAGGAGTTGTTCAACTTTTTCTAATTGGTTATATTCTTACTTATTTATTTTCACTTCCACCGCTGATTGGTATTTCGTTTATGTTAGTTGTCATGATTACGGTAGCTACATTTCATGCTAGTAAAAAAGGAGAGGGAATACCTAAAGTCCGACTGATGATTTTTCTCATTATTTTAGGTGTTGAACTTATGATCTTAGCTATGTGGCTCGCGTTTGGGATGATTTCTTTTACATCTGAACAAGTAATCCCAATGAGTGGGATGGTGATCGGTAATAGTATGGTAGCGATCGGTCTAGCTCTTGAAAGAATGAAAAATGAATTCCGTGAAGGAAAAGGAAAAATTGTTGCCGCATTATCATTAGGAGCAAAACCACAGCAGGCGACAAAAATAATCATTCGGAAAATAGTTAGAGCAGCCATGATTCCGAATGTAGATGGACTAAAAACAGTAGGCCTCGTTCAGTTGCCCGGAATGATGACAGGACTTATTTTAGGTGGTGTAGCCCCGATTGATGCGATTCGCTATCAAATTGTCATTTCATTAAGTATTTTTACATGTGTATCTATAAGTGCTATGCTAGTGACTATAGCGCTATATCGTTACTTTTTTAATAAAAATATGCAATTAATAGAAATAAAATCAGAGACGTAATTTACTGATATTTGAGGAGGAGAAAGTGAATAAAGTTGTTTTTTTACTACCTTTAAGTGCAATGTTCATGTTATTTTATTTCGGTTATCTTTACATTAGTAGTGAAGAGGCGATAACGAATGAAAGATTACAAAACGAGATCATTATTGATGTGAATGCTGAGCGTGTAGGAGACGATGTTTTCCTAAAGGGAAAGTGGGATTGGACGACTATGCCAGTTGATGGAATTGTCGGTGATGATTACATAGCGATCACTATTCAAAGAGATGATCGTACCGGTATAAATACAGAAAAAATTGTTTCAAGCTCTTTAACACTTTTAAAAGGGGAAAAAGTACTCGAAACGATTGGACCGCAAATTTTTGAGGATGGCATTATTTTTAAATTTCCTAATAAGTTAATCGAACATGAAAGTTACGGTAATCGAGGAGAAGTTGAGCTCGTATTACAATTGGAAGAAGAAGAGGAACTTGTCGTCGCCTTCTCTTACATTCATACGTGGAAAGAGCATGATAACTTAACCATTGATGAAACTCTTTTATTAGAAAAAGTAGTAAAGGAGCTTCTATATCCTAAATATTGGATAGTGCAAAGGTTTTTTACTTTAAAAGGTTAATCCTTAAATGGTTTTAGGGTTATAGACCCCCACCTCAACGCGTAGCGTAGGTGGGAACTTTTAATCAGGTGGAGTCGAGACTCCATCTGATTTCTCGATGTTTCAGCTTGCTGAAACGAGTTCGCTT
>SKOL01000690.1 GCA_007120055.1 Anaerobacillus sp. | reverse complement strand
TTTCCTACATACTCACCTTATTCGCCACTGGCACTAACTTCGCTGGCATCTCCTCGTTCAACCGCCAGACAAAGCTCATTGGTTTGCTGCCGGAGTGACTAAGATCATTAGTTTTTATCGTTGAAAGAAATCGTAAACGTCGTTCCTTCACTACCAGAATCAACTGATATTGTCGCTTCGTGCTTAGCGGCAATGCCGTAGCAAACAGCTAACCCCAAGCCTGTTCCTTTTTCTTTAGTCGTGATAAACGGCGTTCCTAACTTTTCAAGAAGTTCTGGACTAATTCCTGGCCCTTGATCTTTTACAACTAGTTTAATACTGTCTGCTTCATGTAAGGTTTTTATTTCAAGTGTCCCACCTGGCTCCATCGCTTCTAACCCATTTTGAACCAAGTTTAATAACAACTGTTTGATCTCATTTTCATCAAATTTGAAGTTAGGGGTTTCTTGAAGAGAAGTTTTGATCACCTTACCCGTATATAAAGCATTGGATTCAAAAAGTGGCATTAAATCTTCTATTAATTGCGTCAAATTACGAATATTGCGTTCATCTTTTTTTACTCTACTAAACGTTAAAAAATTTGAAATAATACCATTAGCCCTATCAAGCTCTGTTATCATTAATTTAATGATCTCATTGTAATCGAGGAAAAGCTTTTTTTGTTCCATGATTTGTAGAAAACCTCGAACTGTTGTTAATGGATTTCTAACCTCGTGAGCAATACCGGCTGCAGTTTCACCGGTAAGCTTTAAACAATCAAGCCGTACCATTTTATTCTCGAGCTCTATTCGCTCAGTAATATTTCTTAAAATACCTTCGATAGCAACCAATTTACCAAGGCGATCATAAATTGGCACAAAGGTTTGTTCTACCCGTAATACTTGCCCCTCTTTTGTATAAATATTTGATATAGTAAGCTGACCGACACCTTCGATCTCATCACGGTGAATGAGCTGCTTATTATCATGACCGACTATTTCCCATACTAAATCAGGTCTTTCGTATAGCTCCTTTGGTTTGTAGCCAGTAATATGTTGTACCGACGGGCTAATATAATCAAATTCCCCACCATTGGTGAATGTAATCCGATAAATAACATCTTTCGCATTTTCAACAAGCATCCGAAAACGCTTTTCACTAGAACTTAAATCATTCCTGACCATTTCAAAGTACAAAAGTAATATTCCAACAATCGTTATGGTCCATGGAATTAATCCAATAGAGTAAAAGATCGCCGTAGTGTTCGGATCGCCACCTGCAGCATTGAAAGGATATGAAAAATTAATCAAGCCTACTAATATTAATGAAAATCCAGTTATATATTTACTGAAACCTATAAAAGGCTTAAAACGAAACAAAGAAACCCCTATCCAAATATAGGAAAAAGAAATAAAAATAACAATTGGAATTATGTAAATATTTAGTGGCAGGTCTATAAACATCCCAAAATACACTAAGAGCATTCCGGTTACAGCTCCTACAATCCACTTCGTCTGTAGCTTGCTTCCTTTTAAATTGTACATCCCCCACAACTGTAGAAGGCCGGCACCAACAGAAATAAATATATTTATCGATAGCAATCCAAAAGAGTCATATCCATGATATCTAAGTAAATCAAGCCCAATTCGAAAGCTCGATAACAACCAAGCCCATCCCCAAATACCCATATACGTTTCTTGGTACTGACGGTTGATATATAGGTAAACAATACTCAAACCAAAAGTCCATAAAACATTAAATAACACGATTAATGTTAATAAATAATTATCCATCTAATAACCTCCGAAACATTAGCATCACAAAAAACCTAATGATTTTCGTAGGTTATTCGCCGAAGATTGACAAATACCTTCATAATTCATAAAAATTCACTAAAATGTTCAAAAGTGCAGTGGTGTCACTCCCCGAAAATTCTTTTTTAGAGAACATTTAGTATATAGTATTTTCGAAAAATATCTTACGTTAAATACCGAAGAAGAAATAGAGTTTAATGAATCTTTAAAACATATTCCAAATGATGAGGTGGATCGAATTATGGAACTGATGACTACATGGGAGAAAAAAGGTTTTGAAAAAGGAACCGAAGAAGGAATTGGAAAGGTTTTGAGCAAGGAATTGAAAAAGGGATTATTAAAATGGCTAAACAAATGCTAGCAAAAGGGTTTTCTCAAAATGAAATCCGTGAGTTAACGGATTAACTGATAAAGAAATTGAAAGGTTAAAGAATGAGCTTGAATTATAATTATTTGCATATTAAAAGAGCGCTTTTATGTAGCGCTCTTTTAATATCCTATAGTCAATAAGGAATTTTACTGCAATTCTTCCTTATACATAACTAGATTTCATTCCGCTTGACTTTCTGTATCCCCCCTCAACTTACATAAGTCAATTAAATAATTCCCACAGAAGCTAATGAGATGCCAATAATAACTGCTAAAATAGGAATCAAACATGCAACTACAAAAATTTCTTTATAAGAGTCTTTGTGAGTTAATCCTGTGATCGCAAGGAGCGTAAGAACTGCACCATTATGTGGTAGAGAATCTAATCCACCAGAAGCTATACTCGCTATGCGGTGAAAGGCATCAATACTAATACCAGAACTTATAGAAAGCTCATAATATCTTGAACCAAGTGCTTCTAATGCAATCCCCATTCCACCAGAGGCAGATCCCGTTGCCCCTGCCAAAACATTCACTGCAACAGCTTGTGAAATTAAAGGATTACCTTCAATGCCTAACACTATGTCGGTTAAATCTTGAAATCCAGGAACTGCTCTTACAACCGTACCAAAACCAACAGCTGCGCTTGTATTAATAATTGCAATAACAGAGCCACTTGCTCCGCCATTAATGGCACTTACAAACTTTTTATACAACTTTAAGTTTAATATCATTATGAGTAAAATACCTGAAATAAGCGCCATAATAATATCCCATTCCAAAATATTTAATGTAAAGACAACAGTGAGTAAAGGTAAAATAGATAAAAAAGGATTTGGTAGTTTGTTAACTTCTATTGCTTCTATATCTTGGTCATCAGGCTCATCAAAAACAATCCCTTTCGCGGTGTATTTCTTTTCTCTCCAAGTTAAGTACCAATATCCACCAACAGCCATAATAATAGCAGAAACAATCCCTATGATTGGAGCAGCAGTAGGACCTGTTCCATAATATTGCATCGGGATTAAATTTTGTATTTGGGGAGTCCCCGGAAGTGCTGTCATCGTGAAGGTAAAGGAACCTAATGCAATAGTCCCTGGAATTAACCTTCGAGTGATATTCGCCTCACGGAACAATGCAATAGAAAGTGGATAAATAGCAAACACGACAACAAAAACACTTACGCCTCCATATGTTAAAACGACAGCACCTGCTATTACAGCTAGTATTGCTCTTTTAGTTCCTATAAACTTTGTCACCCAATATGCTACAGACTGTGCCGCACCTGTATCTTGCATAAGTTTTCCGAAAATTGCACCTAACATAAATACAGGGAACCAGGTTTTAGCGAAATTTACAAATCCCCCCATATACGTATCTGTGTAGGCTGGTAGAAGATCGAGACCACCGAATAAGGCAACGACCCCTGCAGTTATTGGGGCGATCCAAATTACAGACCACCCGCGGTAAGCTAAAAACATTAACAAAGCCAACCCTAATATAATTCCTAGCATACTATTTTCTCACTCTCCTTCTCTAATAAATTTATAAAAATCAGATGAAAGGTCTTTATCTTCAAAAAACTAAGAATACGAAAGTTCCGACGCCTTTAATGATAACCCCATTAACCCTTCTTTGAAGATCCTTTCATCCATTAACTTTAAACGGTCTGAAATTATTGGTTTGAAATCCATCTGGGCAATAATGTCTTGTTCTAAGTCAATTCCTGGAGCAATTTCCGTGAGGATCAAGCCTTTTTCTTGAATTTCAAAAACGGCTCTTTCCGTTACAATAAGTACTTTTTTCCCACTTTTTCTAGCACTTTCAAATAGACCATTATAAGTAATTTGTTCCACCTTATTTATAAACTTTTTAGATTTACCTTCTTCAATGATCTTCAACATTCCTTTTTCTACTTTTGTTTTTAAACCGCTAGCCGTAAATGTACCGCAAAAAACAACTTCTTTTGCATTTTGTGAAATATCAATAAACCCACCGCAGCCCGCAACTTTAGGACCGAATTTTGAAACATTTATATTCGCACTCTCGTCACATTGGGCCATTCCTAAAAAGGTGATATCTATTCCTCCACCATCGTAAAAATCAAATTGATACGGCTCATCTAAGATAGCATGAGGCGATAAAGCGCTTCCAAAATTGAGCCCACCAAGTGGAATTCCCCCAATTAAACCTGGTTCAACAGTCGCAATGAAATTTTCTTTAATTCCTTCTTCTTTTAAAACTTCTGCTACACCTTCTGGAACACCGATCCCGTAATTAAGAACCGTCATTTCGTTAGTCATTTGCATCGCTGCTCTTCTAGCTATTACTTTTCGATCCGTCAATGGTAGATCGTTGTGTTTCTCCTCATAAATTCGACGGTTGGAGATGAAACCTTCATTAAATTGAGTTCCTGCCGTTTGCATATGATTCTTTAAATCTTCCACTTCTACCACATAATCAACTAAAATACCAGGAATAACAACATCCTTTGTATTCAATGTACCGTTTTTCACCCTGCGCTCTACCTGGACAATAACTTTTCCGCCATTATTTTTCGCTGCCATAGCAGTCGATAAACTTTCTAATGTAAGCGCCTCTTTTGTAAAGCCAATATTTCCATCTTCATCTGCTTCAGTTCCACGTATAAGAGCAAAATTGATTTTTTGAGACTTATAAAATAAGTAGTTTTCTCCATTCACTTCTATCTTTTCGACTAAATCTTCTGTCGTAATATCATTAATTTTTCCTCCTTCAAAGTCAGGGTCAACAAACGTACCTAAACCTACATGAGTAAGGACTCCTGGTTTTTTCGCTGCCATTTCTCTAAACATTTGTGTAAGAACACCTTGTGGAAAGTTGTAAGCTACAATTTTATTTTTTGCTACTAGAGGGCCTAATTTTTTAATTAGGCCATAATGTCCGCCGATTGTTTTTTTTATAAGACCTTCGTGACATAAATGGTTTAATCCACGAACGTCTCCACCATCACCTATCCCAGAAGCCCACAATAAAGAAAGATCTCTTGGATGATTTGTTTCTAAAAATCTATTTTCTATCGCAATAAAAAGCTCTTCTGTCGCACCCGTCAACATAAAGCCACAAGTACCAATACTTGCTCCATCAGGAATTAAATTAGCCGCTTCTTTTGAAGTAATAAAGTTAACTTTTTTCATTAAAACCACCTCACAAATGTTTTTTACTAAATAACTACCCCACCACTAACTTCAATCACTGCTCCGTTAATATAGCTCGCTTCATCCGATGCTAAAAATGCATAAACATTAGCTAACTCTTCTGGCTTTCCTAATCTGCCAAGAGGAACTTTTGCTTCCATTGATTGAATAACTTTTTCTGGCATTGGGTCAAGAATGGAAGTTGCAATAAATCCAGGGCATACAGCATTACAACGAATACCATTTTTACCGAGCTCTTTAGCCCATGTTTTTGCCATCCCAATAACACCAAATTTCGATGCAGCATAATTCGTTTGACCAAAGTTACCATAAATTCCGACAACTGAAGATGCATTAACAATCACACCTGAATTTTGGTCTCTCATAATATTTACAACAGCCTTTGAAGTGTTATAGGTTCCCTTTAAATTGACATCTATTACTTTATCAAACTTGTCTTCAGACATTTTATATAATTGAGAATCAGCGATAATGCCAGCATTGTTAATAAGTACATCTATCTTTCCAAATTTACTAGCAACTTCAGCTACCATTTCTTCAATTTGGTTCATATTTGTAATATCAACTTTAAATTGCAGTGCTTCTCCACCTAATTCATTGATTTTCGAAACTGTTTCTGTCAATCCACTTTCATTTAAATCAACAGCAATTACTTTTGCTCCTTCTTTTGCGAATTTAATCGCTGTTGCTTGACCAATACCAGCACCTGCTCCTGTTATAATTGAAACTTTATTTTCTAATCTCATTTTTTCCACTCCTTATTCGTTAATAAATGAATATATACAATTACCATTTTCATCGACTTTCAAAAACTGTACTTCCATACCAATCTGTATATCCAAATCCTCGCGATACCCCTCTATGCGAGTGAGGAATTTACTTTCATTATCATCAACTACCGCTACGACATAAGGAACTTTATTAGAAAATTCTACAGCTCCTACATGAATAACTGTATATGTGTAAATTCGTGCATTTTCAGGCAATTTGACTACCTCCTTTTAAATATATTGACTACGCAAGTAGCTCCTGTTCCACCTATATTATGAGTAAGTCCTATTTTCGCATTTTTCACTTGTCGTGATCCTGCGCTTCCTCTTAATTGAGTAACAACTTCATATATTTGGCTAATCCCTGTCGCTCCGATTGGGTGACCTTTCGCTTTTAATCCTCCACTAGAATTAATAGGGATAACGCCGTTTAAAGCTGTTTTTCCTTCAAGGATTGCTTTTGCACCCTGGCCTTTTTCAAAGAAGCCTAAATCTTCAATATTTAACAATTGTGTAATCGTAAAGCAATCGTGTACTTCCGCAAAGTTAATTAGAGAAGGCCCTATCCCTGCCATTTGATAAGCTTCTTTCGCTGCATTTACTGTCGCATATAATGTTGTTATTGAAGTTTTAGAAGATATAGTTAACGTATCTCCCGCATGACCTGAACCAATTACTTCAATCAATGGTTGGTCCGTTAAGTTTTCTGCTACTTCAGAAGCTGCAAGTACAACAAAAGCCGCCCCATCACTCACTAAAGAACAATCATAAACCGTAAACGGATCTGCGACAGGAACTCCAGACTTTACTTTGTCAATATCAACTTTTTTATGAAGTTGAGCATCAGGATTTAAGAAAGCGTTGTCATGATTTTGTACTGCACAAGTAGCCATTGCATCTCGAACATCTCCATATTCGTACATATAACGATTAGCGATCATTGCAAAAATTGACGGAAATGTCGTTCCTACATTCACTTCAAGTTCTGCATCTGCTGCACTTGCAATGGCTGACGTTACTGTATTCGTCTCTTGATGTGTCATTTTTTCAACCCCACCAACAAGAACAACATCATACATGCCGGATGCTATCGCCATTAATCCTTGCCGAAATGCTAGTCCTCCTGAAGCACAAGCACCTTCTGTTCGCAATGTCGGAATATGCCCCAACTCCAGCACCTCAGAAGCCATTGCATTAACATGACTTTGATTTGCTAATTGAGAACCGTTAAAGTTGCCAATATACAATGCTTCGATTTTATCCTTTGCTACCTTTGAATCTTCTAACGCTTTAGTTCCAGCTTCCCTAATAAGATCTCTTAATGATTGATCGGGAAGCTTCCCCATTTTTGTTTCACCTACACCAATTACAGATACACTGCGCATGTTTTCACCCCTTTTTCTTCGTTCAACTTTTATGTTGCAAATACCATGCCAATAAATTAATCACTATAAACAGCGCTAGAATAAGGTTTGATATAATTTTCATTTCAAATTTTCTGAATACAATGTCTATTTTTTTCGACATATAAAAGTTAAATATGCTAATTTTATACGTTCTAGCAGCATAGAACTGGTTGTGTCTATTTTTGTAGACATGTATATTTTTGTGAACACATAATGCAAAATTTGCAAAAATAAAAAGACCTGGGCAATAGGTCTTTTTTTCGATATATGTTAAAGTGAATAAATGATCGTTAGTTTGAAGATTTATGATCTTAAAACATTTTAACGTGGTATTTTTATATCATATTTTTCAAACTTCTTATAAAGGGTACTACGATGAATACCTAGCTTTTTAGCGGTAAAACGACAATTATAACCACTGTCCTTCAATATATCGAGAATAATTTCTTTCTCAATATCATTTATGATTGCATTTAGCCCTTTTTTATCATTATATTGAATTTCCCCTTTAGCACCTCGTATCACATTTGAAGGTAAATGTGTGGAATTAATATAATCCCCATCAACTTGGCTATATGAACTTTCGATAATGTTTTTTAACTCTCTAATATTTCCAGGAAAAGGGTAGTTAACAATAAGCTCTAAAGATTTTGAAGAAACTTCTACTTTTGTTCCATATTTATCATTTAAATCATTTAAAAAATAATGAATAAAATCTGAAATATCTTCTTTTCTATTATTCAATGAGGGAATCTCTATTTGGATAACGTTCAAGCGATAATAAAGATCTTCTCTAAATTTTTTTTGAACAATATCTTCTTCTAAATTACGGTTGGTTGCGGCAATAATCCGTACATTTATGGGGATAGTTTTGAGGCCACCGACCCTTTCAACTTCTTGTTCTTGAAGAACCCTAAGCAACTTAGCCTGCATATTCATAGGTAATTCTCCTATTTCATCGAGGAACAAAGTTCCACCATGAGCCATTTCAAACTTCCCTATTTTCCCTCCTTTTTTAGCTCCCGTAAATGCTCCCTCTTCATAACCAAATAGTTCGGACTCTATTAAATCGGCTGGGATGGCAGCACAGTTTACACGAATAAAAGGTTTCTCTTTTCGTTCACTTGCAAAATGAATCGAATGTGCAAATACTTCCTTACCGGTTCCTGTGTCCCCTAAGATCAATACAGAAAAATCGTTCTTTGCTGCTTTTTCTGCAATTTGTTTCACCTCTAAAAATTTTTTATTCCTCCCGATCATAGTTTCAAATGTATATTTATTGCCTAGTATTTTTTTTAGTTCATTCTTGTAATATTCTAATTCACTTTCTTGCTTTTGAAACTTTTTAGCTAATTTCTGTGTTCCTTTAGAAAATTTTATTTGTCCAAACGCCCCAATCACTTTTCCGTCATGTTCAACGGACGCTCGTGTTGCAGCAACTACTTTTTCTTTTAGTGGATTTTTACTACTTGAAAGGCGATGAATTACGTCGATTTCTGTTTTCCCTCTCGTTAATATGTTAGGTAATTTGGAATTAGGGATAATATCAGTAATATATTGCCCGATTATTTGCTCTTTAGGGATTCCAACAAAATCTCTATAAGCCTCATTTACATTAATAATAACCCCTTCATCATCAACGATAATAAATCCATCGGGTGAAATATCTAGTATTTTATGAAAAATAAGATTCTCTGTCATTTGCTCATCCATACAGTCCACATCCTTCAAAGTTGAAACACATTAATTTTTCACCCTACTTTATTCGTTTTTAAATAGTAGAATTCCTTTTAAAATAAACAAAAAGGGACAGG
>SKOL01000708.1 GCA_007120055.1 Anaerobacillus sp. | reverse complement strand
ACGTCTCGTTCTTTCGACTCTTCTACAGAGTATTTAGGCTCACCTAAACTGTAATCAATAAACTCCAAAATTAAGTTTCCTGTAAAATCTTGAATCGGAGAGATGTCTTGAAACATTTCTCGTAAACCCTCATCAAGAAACCATTGATAAGAAGCCGTTTGAATCTCAATAAGATTAGGTAATTCTAATACTTCCTTAATCCTAGCGTAACTTCTTCGTTGGCGGTGTCGTCCATACTGAACTAGTTGACCTGTCAACTGATTCACCCCTTAAATCTATATTAGAAAAACTTGGCTTTTCGACAATTGAAGATTGACGAAATCCTTAGTTTTGCTTATACTGTAATCCTTTTACAAAGCTATATCGTTAAAAGGTTTCTTTAGTTTTTCTTTTCCTTTTATGAAGATAAAAAGAAAAAGGGTTTTACTAAAAAACCACAATTCATAAAGGCCTTTTAATATCAAAAGACCATTTGTTTTAAACAAGTTCATCCATTTCGGCAAATCTAAAATATTTCCCTATTTTTAAGAAAGTATCCAAAAGCCGATAAAAGACATTTTTAATTGTATAAGTCTACCCTAAAAAATGGCTTTATATACAAAAAAATATAGTTGACTTTTTGGAGAACTAGTGTAAAACGGTATTCATACGCATTAAATAACACTACCACAAACGATTTTCAAAGTCAACATTTTTTTGCCTTGATGATATAATAACCTTTGGATTTCTTCTCAACAGTCACTTCATTAAACAACGTCTTTAATTTTTCTAACGCTGAAGGAGCACCTTGTTTTTTTTGAATAACGATCCAAAGCTCACCACAATCCTCTAGACAATTGCACGCTTCCTCAAATAATTGGTGAACCACTTTTTTTCCGGCTCTAATCGGAGGATTAGATAATATTGAAGCAAACTTCTCTTCTTTTACTTCACTTAATAAGTCACTTTTTTTCACAGTGACATTCTCAACCTTATTTAACTCCGCATTTAATTTAGACAACTCTAGCGCTCTCTCATTAATATCAATTAAAGTAAATTCCCAGTCTGGTTTTTCCTTCGCTAGCGTCAAACCGATTGTTCCATATCCGCATCCAACATCCAAAATTTTTCCGCTCTTTTCAGGAAAAAGATAATAGTCTAGTAATAACCTTGAACCAAAATCAACTTCTTTTTTTGAAAAAACACCAGCATCTGACGTAAACGACATTTTTCGCCCTCTTAAATCTACTTCCCAATTTCTTCGTGAACTTTCGACAGAAGGCTTTTCTGAATAATAATGATCAGACATCTTTCATCACACCTTTTCTATGTACACCAATATTCATTATTACTTAAATCACTAAAACATATACGAGTTTTGAGTTACTCTCAGTATCGCCTCGAAGATATCATTCAACTATTAGCTAAAACTAAAATAAAAAGCTCGCATAAATGCGAGCTTTTTTCATTATTACTTAACTTCTACAGAAGCTCCTGCTTCTTCAAGCTTACCTTTGATTTCGTCAGCTTCTTCTTTAGAAGCACCTTCTTTAATTGGAGCTGGAGCACCATCAACTAATGCTTTAGCTTCTTTTAATCCTAAACCAGTGATTTCACGAACAACTTTAATTACGTTGATCTTAGATCCACCAGCAGACTCTAAAATTACGTCGAATTCAGTTTGCTCAGCAGCTTCAGCAGCACCGCCGCCACCAGCTACAGCTACAGGAGCAGCAGCAGTTACTCCAAACTCTTCTTCGATCGCTTTTACAAGATCGTTTAATTCTAAAACTGACATTTCTTTAATCGCTTCAATGATTTGATCTTTACTCATTTTATATTTCCTCCTAATAGTAAGTTAATTTTAATTTTTTATTTCCGTTAAACTAGATTAAGCACCTTGTTCTTCTTTTTGATCAGCAACAGCTTTTGTAGCCAATGCAAAGTTACGCATCGGAGCTTGAAGAACGCTAAGTAACATAGATAATAATCCGTCTCTTGAAGGAAGTTCTGCAAGTGCTTTAACATCTTCAACAGAAGCAAATTGCCCTTCAATAACACCAGCTTTAATTTCTAACGCTTCATGCTTTTTAGCAAATTCGTTAATAATTTTAGCAGGAGCGATTACATCATCGTTACTAAACGCAATTGCGTTTGGTCCAACTAACACTTCATCAAGCTCAGTTAATTCAACCTCTGCAGTCGCACGACGTGTCATCGTATTTTTATAAACTTTGAAATCAACATTCGCTTCACGAAGCTGCTTACGCAACTCAGTAACCTCGGTTACGTTTAACCCACGATAGTCAACAACTACAGTTGATTTACTTTCACGAAGTTTACTAGCGATTTCCGATACTACTTGTTGTTTTTGTTCACGTACGCTCATAATTTACACCTCCTATGATTAATAAAACCATACCGCACAAAATGAGGTGACCCTTCATATAAAAAACCTCCATGTTTAGACACACAGAGGTAATTGTTATAGTGATTAGATCAACTTTTAACAAACCTCGGTAGGAGATTAAGCACTGGCGTGCACCTACTGTCTACGGTATGAACTATTCAATTCACAATGGTTAGTATATCGAGTTATCACATCAGAGTCAACTGTTATTATTTAACAGCTGAAGCTACGTTAACTTTTACACCAGGTCCCATTGTTGATGCTACTGCAATATTCTTCATGTAAGTTCCCTTTGCAGCTGCTGGCTTAACTTTCATTAAAGTGTCAACAACTGTTGAGAAGTTTTCAATTAACTTTTCAGTACCAAAAGAAACTTTCCCAATAGGAGCATGAATATTTCCAGCTTTATCTACACGATATTCAATCTTACCAGCTTTGATTTCATTAACAGCTTTTTCTACTTCGAAAGTAACTGTTCCTGTTTTCGGGTTCGGCATTAAACCTTTAGGACCTAATACACGTCCAAGTTTACCAACTTGCCCCATCATGTCAGGAGTTGCTACTACTACATCAAACTCAAACCAACCTTGTTGAATTTTGTTAATGTAGTCTTCGTCACCAACATAGTCCGCGCCAGCCGCTTCTGCTTCTTTCGCTTTTTCGCCTTTTGCGAATACTAACACACGTTGAGTTTTACCTGTTCCGTGTGGAAGAACAACCGCTCCACGAATTTGTTGGTCAGCTTTCTTAGGGTCAACCCCTAATCTAACTGCGATTTCAACTGTTTCATCAAAAGATGCTGATGAAGTCTTTTTAACTAATTCTAATGCTTCTTCTGCAGAGTAAACTTTTGTACGATCAACAAGCTTTACAGCTTCTTGATACTTTTTACCTTTTTTAGCCAATTTTATTTCCTCCTTGATTGTGGTTTTAGCGGTAGTACCTCCCACTAATAAAGGTTGCGAGTCTAAATAAATAGACCTAATCGCAACCTCGCTCATTACCTTCTTGCAAACTAATAGGAATTAGTCTTCGATCGTAATTCCCATGCTGCGTGCAGTACCTTCTACCATACGCATAGCTGCTTCTACATCAGCTGCGTTAAGGTCTGGCATTTTCGTTTCCGCGATTTCGCGTACTTTATCACGCTTTACTGTTGCTACTTTATTACGGTTCGGTTCACCAGAACCACTCTCGATACCAGCTGCTTTTTTAAGTAAAACCGCAGCAGGTGGAGTTTTCGTAATGAATGTAAATGAACGGTCTTCAAATACCGTAATTTCTACCGGGATAATTAAACCAGCTTGATCAGCAGTACGAGCGTTAAACTCTTTACAGAATCCCATAATGTTAACTCCCGCTTGACCTAATGCAGGTCCAACTGGCGGTGCTGGGTTTGCTTTACCAGCAGGAATTTGTAATTTTACCATTTTAATAACCTTTTTAGCCACGCGACACACCTCCTTAAGTCCGTGATGTGGTAACCGGATCTTAATATTAGATCCTCCCACTCGATAGCTCTTTGTTTGAAAGCTATATTCAAAACTCGCGTTAAGAACATAAAAATTCTATCACTTTAAAAAACAAATAGCAAGTTTTATTTTAATTACAATTTTTCAACTTGTGTAAACTCTAGTTCTACCGGTGTTTCACGCCCGAACATATTTACATGAACTTTTACCTTTTGTTTATCAACTTGAATTTCTTCAATGGTACCAACGAAGTTTGCAAACGGACCTTCTTTCACCTTAACTGACTCTTTTAACTCAAAGTCAATTTCAGCACGAGGTTCTTCAACGCCCATTTGACGAAGAATAGCTTCTACTTCTTCAGGTAAAAGCGGTGTCGGTTTTGAACCCGCTCCAGAAGAACCAACAAAACCTGTTACCCCTGGTGTATTTCTAACAACATACCAAGAATCGTCAGTCATTACCATTTCAACAATTACGTACCCCGGGAACACTTTCTTTACAACAGATTTAGATTTTCCGTTTTTTACTTCTGTTTCTTCTTCAACAGGAACGAGCACACGGAAGATTTTGTCTTCCATATTCATAGACTCGACACGTTTTTCTAAATTTGTTTTTACTTTATTCTCATAACCTGAGTAAGTATGAACTACATACCAATTTTTCTCCATAATGAATAGGACTATTTCGTCCTTCCCTCCAATTATCCTAAAATTAAACGCACTAGACTAGAAATCCCCATATCAACAACCGCAAAGTAAATTGCGATAAATATAACTGTCGCAACAACTACTCCAGTATATCTAGTTAGTTCTTTACGAGTAGGCCAAGATACCCTTTTTAATTCTTTGACTACATCTCGCAAAAATTCACTCGTTCTTTTAACAGCTCCAGACATTAAAGCCACCTCCGCCCTTTAAGATAGATACTACTTTTAAAGCGAACCATTTATCTTTTAATAACAAAGATTAAAGAAATATAATAACTCAAACTCCTCTGCCAGTTTTGGCGATTAGCAAAGTTTTCTAATCGTTTGTTATTATAGCTTGTACAAAATGATTTATTTCGTTTCAAGATGCAGGGTATGCTCGTTACACACTTTACAAAACTTTTTCATTCCGATTCGTTCTTCATTATCAGACTTTTTCTTTTCTGTTGTGTAATTCCGAGACTTACATATGCTACATGCAAGAACTGCTTTTTTTCGCATAGTTATACTACCCCTATCATGAAAATGATAATATTCACACACTAAATAAACATATCATAGGGCTATGACAGTGTCAATATACTGTACAATTGTATCCATAATTAGCCATTTCAAAACTCTTTAAACACTAAAACTTAAAAAACAGGGTTTCCCCTGTTTTTTAAAGACTTACACCTTTTAATTCTACATAACGTTCTAGCTTTCGTTTCACTCTTTGTAAGGCATTGTCAATTGACTTTACGTGTCTATTTAAGTCAACGGAAATTTCTTGATATGATCTACCATCTAAATAGAGCATTAACACTTTCCGCTCAAGATCACTTAATATTTCTCCCATTTTTAATTCAATGTCATCAAACTCCTCTTGATTAATGAGAAGTTCTTCAGGGTCAGTCACACGATTCCCACAAATAACATCTAGGAGTGTTCGGTCACTTTCTTCATCATAAATGGGTCTGTCTAACGAAACATAAGAGTTTAAAGGAATATGCTTTTGCCTAGTTGCAGTTTTTATCGCAGTAATAATCTGTCTAGTAATGCACAGTTCTGCAAATGCCTTAAATGATGATAGCTTGTCCCCTTTAAAATCACGAATTGCCTTGTAGAGGCCAATCATTCCTTCTTGAACAATGTCTTCATGGTCTGCACCAATCAGAAAATACGATCTAGCTTTCGCTCTAACAAAGTTCTTATATTTATTAATAAGATACTCAAGAGCTCCACTGTCTCCCTCACGGACATATTCAACTAAATATTCATCTTCCATTTCTTCAAAATCAGCATTTGTGATTTCCTTGAGGTCTATGCTCACCATAATCCCTCCGCCTTTGATGAATTGTGTTACGTTTAAAAAGGGAGTCATTAACATTTAACAAAAATGTCACTGCAATAAACTTCAAAACTACAAATGGCGTGAACTTTTCATTGTTGTTAATTTTCACTTACACAACTACCTATAATATAAGGTGATAGTGTGACAATATGTACCTTTTTAAACAAAAAGAATTGTCTAAATATAGGAACATTATATAGCATTCATTCGAGTAGCGTCAACCACTCACATGTCGCCTCGACGCCATTTTTCAAAAATTTCTGCCATTTCGTCAGATATCGGGATTTTTGTTGATTTTCTCTCTTTTTTCGACTTTTTTACTTCACGCTCTATGCCTTGCTCAACTACCCCCATCTCTGTTCTTAATTCTCTGGCAGATTTTCGTAATGCTCCATAACCAAAAGTGACCGATTGCTCGACAAAGTCAGAAGTCGCCACATACACTCGCGTATTAACATTTTTTAACTTTTTTACTAGTCTTTCGATCCGTTCATCCGCCGTTTCATTTTCCCTTGTGTAAACAATTTCTAGTCGGTAATTTTTGTATTTCTTACCTATCCCAGGCACCATATGCGCATCAAAAATAATGATGACTTTCATGCCACTATAAGCTTGGTATTCAGCCATCTTCTCAACTAGTTGATCCCTGGCACCTTCCAAGTCATTTACTTTCAACAGTTTTAATTCCGGCCAATCACCGATAATGTTGTAGCCATCAACGAGAAGTATATCCCCCATTTCACTTCATTCCTACAGGGTTACGCTTCCTAAGAACTTCATACATCAACAGACTAGCAGCTACCGATGCGTTTAAAGAAGTAACCTTTCCGAGCATCGGAACACTTAGTAAAAAGTCACACTTTTCTTTGATTAAACGACTCATTCCTTTTCCTTCACTACCGATGACAAGTCCAATCGGTAAATCGAAACTCGCTTCTCTAAAGTCGGTATCACCTTTAGCGTCGGTTCCCGCAAACCAAAGGCCTCGTTTTTTCAGCTCGTCCATTGTTCGAGCTAAGTTTGTAACACGTACCACAGGCACATATTCAATGGCTCCTGTTGAAGCTTTTGCTACTGTAGCCGTTAAACCGACAGCGCGGCGTTTTGGGATGATGACACCATGCGCCCCAGCTGCATCTGCAGTTCGTAAAATCGATCCCAAATTATGGGGATCTTCAATCTCATCTAAAATTAAAATAAAAGGATCTTCACCTTTTTGTTCTGCTTTTCTGAACACGTCATCAATATCTGCATATTCATATGCTGCTACTGATGCTACAACCCCTTGATGGTTTTTGGTATCTACTAATGTATCTAACTTCTTTTTTGGAACAAATTGAAACTGAATTCCATTTTCTTTTGCAAGGTCAAGAACTTGGTTTACTTGCCCTTTTTGTGTTCCCTCACCAATCCATATTTTGTTGATTGTATGACCGGAACGAAGCGCTTCTAAAACAGGATTTTTACCAACGATGAATTCACTACTCACTTTTTCTCACTCCCTTCTTCTAAAATTTTAAACGTTTGTCCGATAACTTCATCTAGTCTTTCATATTTATCGAGTAAGTATAAGTAACCAATCAATGCTTCAAAAGCTGTACTTAGGCGATACGTTTGTAGATCGGTACTTTTACGAACATTTCCAGGCTTTGCATTCCTGCCACGCATCACCACTGCTGTTTCTTCTTCTGTTAAAAAACTAGAATTTAGCAGGCAGTTTACAACGACTGCCTGCGCTTGAGCTGAAACATATTTTGTAGCTTTTTTATGCAGTTCGTGAGGCCTTACTTTTCCTGATGCAATTAAACGATATCGTACATACGTATCTAAAACAGAATCACCCATGTAAGCTAACGCTAGAGCATTTAATTGTTTTAAATCAATGGTTGGTTTTGTTAGTTTCATCATAGCAACTATTCCCTCTTCCAGCGTACCCCTTGTGGTGTATCTTCTAATATAATGTTCATATCTTTTAAATCATCTCTAATTTTATCTGCTAGGGCGAAATCTTTATTTTTACGTGCTTCATTTCTTTGTTCAATTAACTTTTCAACTTCTTCATCAAGTAGTTCTTTTGGCGAAGATAACTGCAATCCAATAACATCAGCTAACTCATTAAAAGTTTCTAAAAACTTCTGTAACACAACTTTGTTTGTATGGTCTTCACGTAAATAAACATTTGCTAACTTTGCTAAATCAAAAAGGACTGCTATGGCGTTAGCACTATTAAAATCATCATCCATTTCACGGATGAACTTTTCTTTTTCAGCGTCAACTTTAGCTTCCCATTCACTTTCATTCTCACCTAAATCGGCTGTTTCTTCGAGGCGATATTCTAAGTTTTGAACAGCATTTTTCAAACGCTCCAGGCCAGTACCCGCACTATTTAAAAGCTCGTCATTGAAGTTAATCGGACTTCGATAATGAGCCATTAACATAAAGAAACGAATAATTTCTGGATCATACTTTTTAAGAATGTCATGAACTAAAATGAAGTTCCCTAATGACTTCGACATTTTTTCATTATCTATATTAATATACCCGTTGTGCATCCAATAATTTGCCATCGATTTACCTGTCATCGCTTCTGACTGAGCAATTTCATTTTCATGGTGCGGAAAAGATAAATCCTGACCTCCAGCATGGATATCGATCGTCTCACCTAAATATTTCTTTACCATTGCTGAGCATTCAATATGCCAACCTGGTCTTCCTTTTCCCCAAGGACTATCCCACGAGATTTCTCCTGGTTTCGCCACTTTCCAAAGCGCAAAATCTAAAGGATCTACCTTTTGTTGCTCCACTTCAATTCTTGCACCTGATTGTAAAGCATCGATCGATTGTTGTGAAAGTTTTCCGTAATTTTCAAATTTCCTTGTACTAAAATAAACGTCGCCATTGACCTCATAAGCGAAGCCTTTGTCTATGAGCCCATTAATAAATTCAATGATTTCAGTCATTGTTTCTGTCACTCGAGGGTGGGCATCTGCCGAACGAACCCCTAATGCACCAACGTCTTCAAAATAAGCTTTAATAAACCGCTCAGCTATTGTCGGTACATCCTCACCTAACTCTTTCGCTGCTTTTATGAGCTTGTCATCGACATCCGTAAAATTTGAAACGTAATTGACATCATAGCCGCGATACTCAAAGTATCTCCGTACCATATCAAAAACGATCGCAGGCCTTGCATTACCAATATGGATGTAGTTGTATACCGTTGGACCACAAACATACATTTTTACTTTTCCTTCTTCAATTGGCTTAAAAATTTCTTTTTGTCTCGTTAACGTATTATAAACTTTAATCGCCACTTATTTTACACTCCTTTTTTTAATGTAAAATTTAAAATTTAGAATTTAAAATTATTAAGCAATGCTTCGTAGAAACAGCTAAGGCAATTTTACATTGTAAATTGTAAATTCTACATTTTTTTCAATTTTTCCATTTCCCCTTGAAGGTGTTTAATCTCTTCTT
>SKOL01000167.1 GCA_007120055.1 Anaerobacillus sp. | reverse complement strand
TTTCGATGAAGTCTACCGACATATTGCTGCAAAGTTCCTTTCCAAGAGATTGGCATCGTTAAGAATAAAGTATCTAATCGTGGGTCATCAAAACCTTCTCCAATATATTTCCCAGTCGCAATCAGCAATCGTTCTTCCGTATCAGGAATGTCTAATAGCTTTTGCATTGCTTCGGTACGCTCTTTTTTCTTCATAGCGCCAGAGAGAATAATAATATTTTTAGCAAAGTTTTTAAATCTATTTTTTAGTTCTTCAATATGCTCTAATCTTTCAGTTAATATAATCGGTGATCGTTTTTCCTCTAGTGAGAGAAGAACATCGTCAAAAATCATATCATTGCGTCCATCATCATATGAGATGCTAGAATAAATTTTTTGAATATCTGTTTCATTTGTTTTAAAACTAGTATTTCTCACGACTAATGTTTGCGTAAACGAGCGTATTTTTGCTTGTTTTTTCGGATCAGTTTTATAGCGAATTGGACCGCACTGCATAAAAATAATTGGATGTAATCCATCCTTTCGAATGGGAGTCGCTGTTAAGCCATATACATTTTTTGCTCGTACCGCTTTTAATACTTTTTCAAAGCTCACGGCTGGGATGCTATGGCATTCATCAACGATTACTTGACCATATTGGGTAATTTCTGATCTCAAACCATCTGTACGACGGAGACTTTGAATCGTCGCCACATCGATAACTCCTGTAGAGTTGTTTTTCCCACCGCCAATTTGACCAATATCTTTCTTAGAGATATTCAAAAATTGAGAAAGACGCTCGATCCATTGTTCAATTAATCGAGTACGGTGAACAATAACAAGTGTATTGATTTTATTGTGAGCAATGATCGCTGCAGCTGTCACTGTTTTTCCAAATCCAGTATCAGCAGATAACACACCACAATCATGCTTAACCATTGCTTCAACAGCTTCTTCCTGCTGATAACTCAATTGCCCGTGAAACTGAACATCAATTCTTTCACCTACATTACGGTTATTCTCAATCTTTATCGGGAGAGAATGCTCTTTTGCAATATTGTTGATATTTTCAAAGCAGCCCCTTGGTAAGATTACCGTATCATTTTCAATTTGAGAGCAATCTATAAACCTTGGAATTCGATAAGTTGAGTAACGCATTGCTTGTGCTTTAAAAAATTCAGGATTTACGAAAGTAGCAGTTTTGATTAATTTCGATAAAAATTCAGAAGGAAGCTCGAATTTTTTAATATGAATGCCATTTTTAAGAGTAAGACATAGCTTTTCTGGCATTTTTATGTCTATAGTTTCTACAGTTGATTTTAAAATGCTATGGATCTTTGCTTTTGATAGCCTCTTTATAGATGCAAGGTAGCGCCACTGATCAGAGAATGGTTCGAAGTTCTCATCTAAAAACAGACTATTCCCACTTTTTCTTGGCTCACGTTGAAGAGGGAGGGCGATTAAATTTCCGAGGCCGCCTTTTTGAACAAAATCTTGCGTTGGGAACATACGATCAAATGACGTTAATTTCCGCCGAGTGTGATTTAATAAAAATTTACCAAACTCACGAGCAAGGGATGCTGGGATCATTTCTAAAAAGAAGATCCATAAATGGCAACCATTTCCCGAGCGAGACCTTTCTATAGATGTAGGAACATCGAACTTTTGGCAAACCGCAATTAACGATTTTACATCTTCAACCCAGTTTCCTTTATCAAAATCGAAAGCTAAAAAATAACACATATGATTTTCTAATAAAGGATAGATACCTATCGTCTGTTTCCCACTTAAATGATCAAATATCTCCTGGTCTGTTAGAGGTACATATTTACGATTATTTTGACGCACTGGCGTGTAACCATCACCATTTTTAACGGAAGTATAACGAACCGCAAAAACATCTGTTCTTCCTCTGAACAAACTTTTAAAAAGCATCATTCGTTTATTAATAATCTCAGCTTTCGATGCTTTAGCTTCACCCTCAGATACTAAATTAGTATCGGGCAGTTTGGAACAGGATTTTTCGGGGAGTGACACTAGGTACGAAACAAAAATAGAAACATACTGAGTTTTTTTAAGAATTAAAAGGAAAACATGAGATGAGGGGACCAAGTCCCAGCTAGAAGTATGGTGCTCAGTACTTAATGTCTTGAAAAAGAGATGATCATATTTAGGGAGTGTTATCAGGCAAGGATAAAAGCAACTTCAAGCTTAGGGAAGCGAGAGGACAACTCTCTAGCTTTTTTTGTTCTGCTACACAAAGAAGAGAAGGCCGAATTCAACTGGGACAGTGAACCTGTCCCCCTGTCCTACCCCTGTCCTACCCGCAGTTTAAGATAAGTAAGGACGATCAAAACGTTTCTCATAGGCATCATTCTTTTTAAGGTGTGCATCCCAGAAAAAATAGTTTAATAGTCCAAACTTCAAAAATAATTTATAGAAAAGTTTGCCGCCCCCTTCAAATCGAACGGGTTTGGCTAATTGGGAAACTGTTGCTTCGTTAAAGCTTCCTTCATCCACTAAGTTCGCAATAGCTTTGACGATCGGATCCATCATGTTTTCTTGGGCTTTAGCTGGTCTCATCTGCAAACCTTCAACCCCGCCTTTAATCGCTGTGCCGATATAGGTTCTTCGGAGTCTGATGGCCAATTGTTCAAAATATGCTTCAAGATAGTGAGATTGACTACTTTCAGGAAAACCAGATTGTACAAAAAAGCTGATACTTCCTTTTGATACTGGTAGTTTCTCAATAAACGCCATGACATGCGAAGGCATTGCATGAACGTAAAGGGGCGTAAAGAACATCACATGTTGCTCTCTTGTAAAAGATTCTGCCCATTCTTCCCATTGATCTCTTTTTTTCAGATCACGAATCTCAACTTTATCACCGAGGACTTCAGCCACTTTTTTCAAAATAAGTGTCGAGTTGCTGCCAGTTCTTCTAGGAGAGCCGTTGTAAATGACTAGTTTTTCCATCGTCTCAACTGATGAAAAAGGCACAAGTCGGTTATTAGCTTTCCTTGATTCCAATGGAAGTAATTGAAGGTCGCCATCCTTTACAATACGGTAACCTTTAGATTTAAACTGGTAAGCGGTGCGATACAAATAATCTTCAATCACCTGTTCTTCTTGATTTATTAAATGATCTCTTTCATAGAAAAATACCAGATCAGGATAAGAGTCGTACCTAGCCTCGTGATGACTCTCCCCATCAATCATTTCAATATACGGATGGTAGTGGGGAATGGTCCGATCTATAAAAGCTTTCGTTTGATGGTTAATAAACCCTTGAGCGGTATCGATAAGTAAAATGACAATATCACTGTTAACATAGTTAGGATAAAATTCAGTGATTTGATCCTTCATTACACACTTCCCAGGAGTCCTCAGCCAACAGGTCCAACAGCCAGTACATGGAGTGATCGTCTGCTCTCCTAATTTCACTATGTTGACGGGTTCATCATAAAGATTTTGGATCGCATCATACATTTCATCATCTTGTATTTCTCTTAAGTCAAACATTGTTTTCATTTTTATCTCTCCCTCGTATATCCTTTCACCAATTCATTGGCGTGTTTGTCATAAACTATGGCGGCAGCATCTACACATATAATCGGTAGTTCAACTCCCAAAAGTTAAAGTAAGGGTGCGAATTCAACTAGGGTGCACATCAAACCTGTCCCGCTGTCCCGTCTTCAAGTATCCGAAGAAGCTTTGGCAAAATTTTAAATGGGGCAGGGGCACCTGTTACTTGACTAACAGTCCCGGTCGTAATTAGATCGAGTTTTTCACAATAAAAGAGCCAAGATCCGACTGCACCTGTATGTCCTATTAATGCTGGCATTGGACGAAACGGTGTGAAAAGGCGAGGCATTTTAAACCGCATCATACCAAGACCATACTGTATCGGCCACCCAGGAGCTAACAGGCTAAACCCAAAACCAAATGTTTGCCACTGACCAAGCATTAATTGTAAAGTTTCTGGCTTATCAAACACTTTGCCGTTGAGTAGTGCCCTCATAAACTCGATAAGATCTTTTACAGTACTATTGAGATCACCGAAAGCGCGTATCGCCTGTGGCTTGTTGTCAAATGGTTGATCTTCAACCCAAACCGTAGCAACTGGTCCGACAGTTTCGAGCGGTTTATTCCCTGGATGAAAAGTGTTTACTAAATTCAATGGTTGAAACAGCATATCGCAAAAAGCATCTTCTATCGATTTTTTCGTTACCGTTTCGATGATGCCAATAAGCATTTGAAAGTTAGTATCTGAATAACGAATCCGGTATTTCTTGTTGGTTAAGTCTTGAGGTGGGAAATGGGGAGCATTTACGTTTCGGACAATCTCAAGCACGTTCTCAAGAGACCAGGACATGTCGTCACCTTCCAATGCCCGATCAATGATTGTTTTTTCACCCTTCGGCTTAACCTCTAAATAGTCAGGGATGCCAGAGGAATGGCTTAATAAATGTCTAATCGTTAACTGATCATAATAATCGACGCCGTTAATTACATGTACTCCCTTTAGGAGGTGCTGGGGGAGATAATCGATGACTAGATCATCAATGGAAAGCTTTTGGGTTTCGTGTAATTTGAGGATCGTTGAAGCAATGTAGAGCTTAGTTATACTAGCAATCCAAAATGGCGTATCGAGCGTCATCGGTGTACCATCAGGTCTCGCAATACCTTTTACCCCATTCCAGCTAAACGAACCATCTCTACTTTCCACTGCAATAATGGCATGTCGAACACCTTTCATGTCCATTAACTGATCCAAAAGTCCTTGAAGTAATTTTTCTTGAGTAACACTAATTGTTTTTCTTTCTTGTGTTTTCATTACTATTTTTAACACCTCCGATTTGTGATAAGTAAGTTAGCTAGCTTCATGAAACTAGACGCTATAATCTCTATGCGAACAGTGAAGATAACGTAAGCCACTTTTTCTTTTTTAAAGCTTACTAAATTATACCATTTACTCGGCTTGCTTTTTGTGAACTATTTAAATAATTCTTGCTCTTTTCGTTAATGAAAACACAAAGTAGGGAACTAAGAAGTATGGGAAGGGCCAATCCAACTGGGACAATGAACCTGACCCTTGTCCCGTCACTTAAATTTAATATAATGCAGGATTTTCCAATACCTTATTGAATATAACTAAAAAAAGAAGCTGATACATTATAACAACACATTCGAGCTTGTTAGGTAGTGTCAAAAGTTCTATAAAAAACGATGAAAAGTAACACATATAAAAATATGTGCGTGACTGAAGAACCGCAATAACAAGGGGTAATTATATGAAGAGAAAAAAATTGATCAACTGGCTTTGCTTATCTGGAGTCGTGAGCGTCTTATTATACATTTTACATGAAATTGTTGGAGCGATGTATTATCCCGGCTACAATTGGATGAGCCAAGCTGTTAGTGATTTAACAGCCATTAATGCACCATCATTTACAGTTGCCAATGGGCTATCATCGGTATACGCCTTATTTGCATGTTTGAGCAGTGTATTAGTTTGTATTATTATTCAAGGCAAGGCCAATAAATGCATACGTCTCGGAGTCTACTTATTTGCAGTAATGAATTGGGTATCAGGGGTAGGGTATGCCCTTTTTCCATTATCGGATAGTGGATATGCTGGAACTTCCCAAGATATTATGCACGTTTATGTCGTAACAATCTTAGTCGTCATTTTGTCAATTGTTTCCCTTGTTTTAATGATGGTCGGTGGATTTAAATTAGACAAACAATATAAGACTTTGGCTATTTTTGCAGCAATTTCGTTAGGGTTAATGTTTTTAGGGCCAATTAGTATGGCTGTCGTTCCAATTGAATTTTTCGGGATTGTTGAGCGTTTTAGTGTTTATAGTGCAGTAGTGTTTACAGCTATTTTAGGGATGTATGGTTTTGCTTTTTTTGATGCAATTGAAGAAAGAAAACGACAAGAGTGGAGCAAAAGCATCGTTTGATGACATCGAATGGTAAAAAGATCTATTATATTTAGAATTGTATTTTAGGGGATGTTTTAATTGATCAGAAAAATTACGGCGATTTATTGTATTTTCATTGGGCTCTCCATGCTTTCCATGTGGACAATACTATATTTAACGAATTCGATTCCCGAACTTATAACAGAACCTGCTAGAATTATTGCCCATATGGTAGCAGAATACTTAACGGCCATTGCCTTGATCGTCGCGGGCTTTGGATTATTAACGTTGAAGAAGTGGGGATATCAAATCTATTTATTAGCTACTGGTGCATTAATATATACTCTTATCCAAAGTCCGGGGTATTATGTCCAACAAGAAGTTTTAGGATATGTTATTATGTTCGGCGTTTTTCTCATTGCTGCTCTCGGATTTTTATTTGCCACGATTATGAACCGTTCGTGGGAAAAGTAGGGAAAGAAGTTAAAATCCAGTCCACCACAACTACAATCCACATAAGTTCTTTATACCTTCTTCATTATTTATTTAAATATCACGGATATAATGAAATTAGAAATTAAATGAGGAGTGATAATAATGATGACCGGAGGATACGGATTATTTGGAGGATGGGGGATTTTCGGAATGTTTTTCCAAATTGCTATAATGATAGGTGCTATCTATTTAATCGTACTATTATTTCAAAGTTTATTTAGTGCAAGCGAGAGTAAGGGGCGTTCCGGAACAAAAACGAGTTTACAAATCTTAGAGGAGCGTTATGCCCGAGGAGAAATTAATGATGAAGAGTTTAAACAAAAGAAAAAAGTCCTAAAAGATTAAGCTAATCTGATTTTTTAGCGAAACCAGTAATTAAAGGTTAGGGAGCCTCCCCCAGCACAGTAACACTTAACTCGCTAGGGGGAGGCTCTTTTTTTGTACTATAAAGTTTCTTAATAATATAATTTACGAATAAAAAAGCCAACCGAAAATGTCGGTTGGTTTTGCTTTTGAAAACGTTGATCGTAAAGAGAAATAACAAATGAAGAAAGAATTTAAACAAATAAGTTAATATTTGACTCTTCAGCTTTACCTAAATAGGCCGCAACCCCACCGATTTGGACGCTATCTAAAAGTTCTTCTCTGCGAATTCCCATGACATCCATGGACATCGAACATGCGACCATTTCAATCCCCATATCAGCTGCATTTTTAATTAAGTCTTCTAAGCAGTCGACGTTTTTCTTAGTCATGACGTGCTTGATCATTTTAGCTCCTGCACCGCCCATATTCATGTTTGAAATTGGTAGTTTATTAGGTCCTTGTGGCATCATTTTTGCAAACATTTTTTCTAAGAAATCTTTATCGATGTCGGGGGCATTTTCTTTACGTAAAATATTTAATCCCCAAAATGTAAAGAACATCGTTACTTTTTTACCCATAGCAGCAGCGCCTGTTGCTATGATAAATGAAGCCATTGCCTTGTCTAAGTCTTGATCAAATACAATCAATGTTGCTCCGTCTTTTGTATCATTTCCAGTGTGTGGTGCAGGAGAACTGACTTTCGCAGTTTCAGAGATTCCTTTTTGAATCCATACTTTATATTGGTTGGCTTCTGTTGACTGTTTCACTAGTGTGTTCCCTGTCTTTTTACACCATGCTTCAACATCACGTGTAAAACCTGGGTCTGTCACGCTCATTTCTAGCACTTGACCATCTTCTAAACGCTCCATCGATTGATACACTTGTGAGATAGGTCCCGGACATTGTAGACCACATGCATTTATCACTAAATCAGCTTCTTTTATCATGTTTACTTCCTCCTTAGAATGAGTTGGTGCTGGATTGATATCTTCTCGGTCGCTTTCTGATCTCGCTCTATAAACGGTTGCATAAGTTTTGTAACCGCCACTTAAGTTGATTGCCTCAAAACCATTTTCAGCTAATATTCTAGTAGCTAAATAGCCTCGTATACCGACTTGACATAATACATAGATAGGTTGATTTTTTGGCAATTCACCTAATCGATGACGTATCTCACCGAGTGGAATGTTGATGGTTCCTTTCATAGCCCCCATTTCAATTTCCATTTTTTCTCGAACATCGATAAATGTGGCTCCTTGTTCGATCAGTTCATCAACCATGTCATAGTGAACGTTTTTCAAAACGCCATCAGCGACGTTGCTAGCAACATAGCCAAGCTGATTGACAGGATCCTTCGCTGAAGAGAAGGGAGGAGCGTACGCTAATTCCAAGTCTTGTAAATCATAAACGGTTAAACCGCCTTTGATCGCTGTTGCAATCACATCAATTCTTTTATCAACCCCGTCACGACCGATTCCTTGAACACCATAAATTGTGCCATCTTCGGGATTAAACGTTAACTTTAAAGAGATAGGGAAGCCTCCCGGGTAATAACCAGCATGTGAAGCAGGGTGAATGTGCACAGATTCATAAGGAATCCCTAGCTTCGATAAAGTTTTTTCGTTATTTCCAGAAACAGCAACGGTTAAATCAAAAACTTTAGCAATGGCCGTTCCGAGTGTTCCTTTATAGGCCGTTTTCTTACCATAAATATTATCTGCGACAATTCGTCCTTGACGATTAGCGGGCCAAGCGAGTGGAACCATCGTTGGTGATTGTTGAATATAATCTTGTACTTCAATCGCATCACCAATCGCATAAATGCTTGGATCTTCGGTTTGGAGTAGCTCGTTTACTTGAATACCACCACGTTCGCCAAGGGCAAGTCCAGCCTCTTTTGCCAATTCATTTTCGGGACGAACACCGATTGATAGAATTGTTAGGTCACTTTCTAATTCTTTTCCACTTGATAAAATGACGTTATTACCTTCATTTGTAAATTGTTGAACTCCATCTTTTAAAATTAATTTTGCACCGATTTCTTCGATATGTTCGTGAACAATAGAAGCCATCTCATAATCTAGCGGAGCCATTACTTGATCAGCCATTTCAACAATCGTTACATCGACACCGCGGTGGTGAAGATTTTCAGCCATCTCTAAGCCGATAAAACCACCGCCGATCACTACAGCTTTTTGAGGTTTCTTCTCATCAACCCATGCTTTAATACGATCAGTATCAGGAATGTTTCGTAAGGTGAAAATGTTATTTGCTTCATTTAAACCAGGGATTGGTGGTACAATGGGCCTTGCGCCAGGTGATAAAACTAACTCGTCATAGGATTCCGTGTACTCGTTACCTGAAGTTAATTGCTTCACCGTCACGGTTTTTTCAGTGCGGTTGATTTTCGTTACTTCCGTTAAATTTCGGATGTCTAGGTTAAACTTTTGTGACATTTCTTCTACAGTTTGTACTAGTAATGCTTCACGATTTGGAATGACTTCACCTATATAATAAGGCAATCCACAGTTGGCAAAAGAGATATGTTCTCCTTTTTCAAACATCACAATCGTAGACGTTTCATCTATTCTTCTTAAACGCGCAGCAGCTGTTGCTCCTCCGGC